>CALDJV010000056.1 GCA_937899305.1 uncultured Cytophagaceae bacterium | reverse complement strand
ACTGGCTTTAATGGGGAGACTATTTAGCTGAAGCAGAGCTCGGCAAAGCCTCGGTTCTTGCATCCTCCCTAATATGATAGGTATTTCCTGTTTTTAGAAAAATAAAAAGGGTGTAAGCATCTGGAATACTTACACCCTCTGATAAGGTAAATTAATCAATGATTAATCACCCGAAAGGCTTATTAAAATATTGATTACATACCAGAACAGTAACATTACTGAGCCAAATAAGCCCAAAGAAGCTGCTACATGCTGACCAGTATGGTATTTATGCAAAATATTGGAGGTTTGGTACAGAATAGAAATTGCGGCTAAAGCAACCATTCCAAAAGAAAACCAAATGCCCAACGAGAAACCAAACAATATACCCGTTAGGATAAGCCCCATGGCGATGGAACCACCTAATACAAGGTAGTTTCTCAAAGCTGAATAATCTTTTTTAGTTAAAAAAGCTACTGCAGTAATTCCTAAAAATAAGGACACCGTAATCATCGCCGCTTGATTGATCAATTGCAAGTCGTTTGATAATCGCAGAGCAATGTAAAGCAATGGAGTAAACAGCAATGCTTCGGCTAAAATATACAAGCCCATTGCGGCATATTGGCTGGGTTTAGAGGTCGTGCTCATGGCCCAGTTTTCGGCGAAATTAATCACTGCCATGTATCCTCCAAGCAGGAGCAAAAACCACCAGCCACTAAATAATGATAAGGTAAGTTTTACAATAGCCGGGGTATTTACAAAAATAGCCGCTACTAAAATAAAACACAGTATTTCAATGGCTAGAAAGGTGTACGTTTTCTCGATAAATGATCTTCTTGCTTCAAGAGGCTCCTCACCCACAAAAGGCGCATAAACACCGTCCTGATAGTTTGATTCTTCCATTTTTATTTATTTGATATTAAATTGTTGTACATAGAACTTATTAGAGATCGAAGATAATAAAATTTTCGGTCACATGTAGGGTATACGCATAAAAGCAATCAAAAGATTAAATTTTCACATTCTTTAAGTTTTCTTCACCTTGCAGTGTCTCTACCCTCGGTTGCCACTCGGATAACATCACTAAAAAATGCTTGCCTCTTAAGGGTTTCTCACCTTTTGTTTGTCCTCTCACAAAACGAAGTCATGCCGCTTCTACACTAAATAACTCATTTCTTTTGAATGCTTTAAACCCTAAAATTTAAGTTCATGTTCAATCATTCCAAATACCAACAATTCGTACATCTACTATTCGCTTTGACTACTCTCTGCCTCATTTCAGCGTGTAACCAAGATGAAGGCAATAAAATAGAATCCGATATTGGCCCTAAAAATGTGTCGCAATTGGTAAACCCAGTAACCCCCAATGGTACCCGCTACCAAGATTTGGTATTTGCCGAAGTAAAAGCCACTCGCGATGTGGTATATGGCCAAAATACGGACCAAGCAGGGACCAGTGTCACCCTAAAAATGAATATTTTTGAACCTGCCAATGATCAAGCTCAGCACCGTCCGTTGGTGATTTTGGCCCACGGGGGTGGTTTTACCGAAGGTACCAAAGAAGGCTTTGATAGTTCGGCTACTTCAGTTGTAGAATAATTTTTCGGGAGAATTGTCTACAATTAGCGTTTTGGGCAATTGGCTCAATCAGGCTATGTAGCGGCTACCATTGGTTATCGTCTCTTGGCAGTGATCAGGCCAATTTGCAAACTGGTAATAGATGCTGTACGATTTACAGGCTATTTCTCATTCAAGTATTACTTTCGCCCAAAACGCCGAAATGCCGCAATCAACTGATAAGTAAGATAAGTAGCCGAAATACGCCAAATTAAATCTACGAAGATCATACTGGAGGTTAATTTTGCGCATTTAATCAACTCTTCTTGTCTTAACGGGTTAATGAATTTAAAATAATATTTGAGGTAAAACTCAAGGTTGACTTGTTGGGTACATTCGCCCCATTTGATGCCCAACACGTACACATTAAAGCACAGAAAACTGATCATGATGAACCAGAAAACACAGAACAACCAGTTTTGCCCAAAATTGGAAGAAACCTTTGACAAACCCAGCGAAATCATTTTATCAATATCTATCTTTTTGAAGGCGAGTTTTAACTCAAAATTCTGGTATTTTGCGTAATACTTCAACTCATGTGATTTGTTACCTTGCTTTTGGGCCGATAAATACAACTGGTTATAAATTTGAGCCATTTTAACGGCTTCTTTTTTATTGAAAGAAGTGTAGATGTTTTTGGTATTCAGTGGGAACTGTTCGCCTATGATATTGATCGAGTTGAGAATTGAGTTTTTGACTATGATTTGTTTGAAGTTCCGAAAGTCTAAGTCATTGAGTACTACATTGAAAAGATCGGAATGGTGCATGTAAAAGGTGCTCCCTTTGTGTACTTTTCCTTCTATTCGGGTAAGACCTCGATTAATAAAATGGGAGAAATCCAGACATTCTTGAGGCAGTTGATGTAAATAAAACAAATCGTCTTGACTGGTACTACCTGCGGCCCGGATGGTTTTGATCTCAGTAAATTTTTTGATGATTACTTTGTTACTGTTGTTGGGCATCAGGTTGAAAATCAGCGTATTTATTTTTGTTGGAACATCGTCATCAATTTGATCGATTTCCAACAAACCAATCTCAAGGCTTCCGCTACTCTTGATTTCAAAAATGTCACTTACCTCTCCCCCTCCAAAAAATATTTTATCGAACTTTCCTCGAATGATCTCAAACTTTAAAAATTTCCCTTTTTCAATGGTGAGTCCTTCCTCAAAAGCGCCCCCTTTGATCCCAAAATTGCTATGGAACACCCCTCCATTTATTTTCACATTTCCTTTGTAATTACCACCTCCAATCCGAAAAGTACCCTGAAACGAGCCGCCTGCTACTACAAAACCATTGTGGTAAGTGCCTCCGGTAACCCTGAAAATCCGGACAAAAGTACCTCCAACAATGCTCAAGCTCCCTTGAAAAGTACCTCCAGTAATCCTGAAACGCCCGTCGAATGTTCCGCCAAATATGGTCATTCCACCTTTAAACAAGCCATCGGATATTTTAAAAAGGCGGGCAAAAATGCCATTATCAATCCAGAAGTTTTTCCAAAAAGTGCCTCCTTCTATTCTAATGCTCCCATAAAAGGCGCTGCCGTCAATGCTGAATTTTCCAAAAAAATTGGTGTGTTTTGATATCACAATGTGGTGAGCAAATTTGTCGCTGGCATTGATTTCAACATTTTCTTTTACAATCAGATTAGAAATTCTAACCGTGTCTTTTTCTAAAAAAGTAAATGCTTGCCCATTGTGTTCTATGATTTGTCCTTTTAAACCTTTGATAAAATCTTCTGCTGATAATATCAAAGGTTTCTCGAGTGTATCAGGATGAATGCAATTTTGTCTGTCAACTATAGTAAAGGATTCGTGCATTTTGAATAAAATAAGTTGAATGATGTTTTCGTTTTTTATCGCAAAAACTCTTCCAGAAATTTCCTCTTCAAAATAATTCACGTCCTTACATATCCTCCACTCACTACTTCTCTGCAATATTATTCAATCGCTTCAGCAGCCGTTGCTCGGTGGTATTGAGGGTAGCTGGATCGAGACGGTCCGCTAAAATTTGCACTACATCAGTGAGTGACTGTAGCCATTCTTGCTGAGCCGATGATTCACTGTGTTCGGCTACATTGATCCAGCCAAACTGAGGGGCTTTCATGTTGTTTGGAAACCACTGCCAGTAAGGTAAAATATCTTGGGTAACATCGCCTGAAAGTGGAAAGTTGGCTTCTACGTCAGACAAATCATCGATGTGTTGCTGTAGTTCATTCGCAGTCTCGCTTGTATTTGACTGTGTTTTTAAATTCGTTGCATTTAATTGCTTTTGTAATCCCTTTAAGGACTGAATCACCTTGGTGAGCTTGTTTTTGGTAAGCTTTTCCTGGGCAAGTTTCTCTTGGGAGCTTGGTGCTTTAGAAGAATCCATTAGTTAGTAGTTTGTAGTCAAGAGTTGGTAGTTTTGTTTAGTCGATAGTCAATGGTCCATAGTCCATAGTCCACGGTTTTCTCTAGTTGGTAGATCGTAGTTAGGAGTTGGTAGTTTTTTGTTCCAAGTCCACTAGTTAAGTGAAAAACGTAAAGTGAAAAGTGGACGCTTCGCGCAACCATTTAAC
>CALDJV010000055.1 GCA_937899305.1 uncultured Cytophagaceae bacterium | reverse complement strand
TTATTAGAATTCTTGGGAAGACTTGACAAATAATGTACCGCTCACTAATGATCTCAAATATAAATTCGGACATGTTTTTGAGATTATTTGTGAGGAAATTTTAGGAATGTAAAACCCCCAGAAAAACTTAAGTCATTCCCCAAGTTGGTGCGTTGAACCCTGGGCTATTTGATCAATTTTCGGAGTTAGGCTGTAGCTCAATGTCGTTTAGTTAAGGACTACTTTGACAAAAATGAATATCGAATATTGATCAACGAACCGCAGGCGTAAGCCAAGCTCAACGCAGTTAATTTCGAATAATGAAGGAAAAACCTTCACTGGCTCTATTTTAGGACGTCAGTCTCCTTCTAAAACCGAACGTAGTGAGCTCACCGTAGGTAATCTTGATTAGCGTTCTTTAATCGATATTATTTTTTATAACAAAAGCGATTAGATAGAACACTGCGTAAGCAAACGGGTTGCCTGAAGTGGCGGAAGATGAAGGTGTTCCACAAGGAATTTTTTTAGAAAGATCAAACCAGTATGGTGTAAATCGATCTCATTTTTGACGAATTCTTTCAGAACACCTCTCGGGTTATTTTTTTGGTAGTCCTCATAACGGGATGATATACCTGCTAATATAAAAGTTGGTCTCATTATCATTTTTAATAATTCAAATATTAATGAGTAACCGTTTTCTCAATTGCAATGTCATTATTCACGATATGCATCTGGCCCCATTTACTAAGTGCTGTCAAAACGTGCTCAAGGGTTTTTCCATAATCGGTAAGCGAATATTCTACCTTGGGTGGTACTTCGGGGTATACCTTTCTCGCAATAAGTGCGTCTTGTTCCAGTTCTCGCAACTGTTGAGTCAACATCTTTTGAGTAATATCGGGAATCAGTTTTCGAAGTGCTCCAAACCTTTTGGTGCCTGACAAAAGGTGATGTAAAATGATGGGTTTCCATTTTCCCCCAATTGTTTTGATGGTAACATCGATCGGGCAATAATATTTTTTTTGATTTTTTGTGCTCATAAATAACTGATAATCTGCATTGGTTACTTTTTAGTAAGTATCATACAATATAGTGCCTACTTGTTGTAAATATACTGACCACTTATTTTTGTATCAACAAAATTGAAAATATATCTATCGTATGAACGCAATTGTAATTGATGAAGTAGGCGAAAGTTCAGCCTTGAAATATCGAAATATGGCAGATTTGGTACTGGAGCCAAACGAGGTGAAAATCAGCGTGACGGCCACTACCGTAAATTATATCGATGCCTTGATTCGCGCTGGAAACATGCCTCCTGGTATGATGCCTTCCTTGCCTTTTATCCCAGGGGTGGAATGTATTGGGGTGGTAGAACAAACCGGATCACAAGTAGATGGTTTTGACCAAGGTGATAAAGTGGCCTACTTTGGGAAAATAGGATCGGCTACTTATGCCGAAAGCGTCGTTGCTACTGCAACATCACTGGTAAAAATACCATCCTCCGTGAATGATGTGAAAGCAGCAGTGATTCCGGTAAATTATGCTACAGCTTATCATATGCTACACAATGTAGCCAAGATAACAAGTGATGATGTACTGTTGATCCATGCCGCAGCAGGTGGGGTAGGTACGGCCCTTATTCAACTGGCCAAGTTGATAGGAGCCACGGTAATAGGTTCGGTAGGGAGTGAAGCAAAAAAAACGTATGCCTTGAACCAAGGAGCCGATTTTGTGGTCAATTACAAGGCTGAAAACCTGCACGAAAGCATTCTTGAAATTACCCAAAATCAAGGCGTGAATGCATCTTTTAATCCTGTTTCGGGCGACTCATTGCCTGACGATTTAGGCGTACTTGCTCCCTTTGGTCATTTGGTGGTTTTTGGTTTCCTTGCGGGGCTTCCTGATCAACCACTACAAGAAACCCTACTGAAGCATTTTGGTAAAAGCCTCACGGTGAGTTATTCTGATATTTACACGTTGTACAATCAAGATTTTGAGGAGTTAAAGTCCATATTACGCACGTTATTTGAATTGCTATCTTCGGGAAAAATAACTCCTAAGATTTATCAGGAAATACCGCTTGCCCAGGCCGCGACTGCCCACAAATTGTTGGAGTCGGGAAAGGTCATTGGAAAACTGGTGCTTGTACCCTAGAAACAGATCTACTTCTGGGGAAAACAAGGTTGGGTTGGGGTGCGTTATTGCAATACTGTCACCTTTTAAAGAACCTTGAAACAAGCAGGCAATGAAATCTACCAATGATAAAATACTGCAACTGCTCCATACCGAAGACCACACCAATATAGAATTGGCCTTTCAGTTGGTGAAGGGAATGCACCTGGGGCAGTTGAACGAACATGCTCGACAAGCACTGACCAAACATCCCTTGTTGTGTTTACGACACGTGCCCAAAGTGTTGGCCAATGTAGAGCGTTTGTATTTAGGTTTCAAAAAACTACACACTTTGAGCGAGCACATTGGGGCATTGAGGAATTTAAAAATTCTGAACTTGGCCAACAATCGCCTTTCCGAAATTCCAAGGAGCATTGGTCAGTTGTCGGCGCTTCAAGAGCTGAATGGCTACTTCAATCAATTGATTGCCATTCCTGATAGTATTCGTCAATTACAAAACCTGACTTTACTCAACCTGTCTAACAATCGCTTGAATCGGTTACCAGATAGCTTGACTGCCCTCCAAAAACTACAGCATTTGCAGGTGGCTAAAAATCAATTGAACGATTTTCCTCAAGATCCCAAAGGCTTGTTGAGTTTAGAATCACTCGACCTGAACGGAAATCAATTTACTTACTTACCAGAAGGAATAGGTGCTTTGCGATACTTGAAAACCCTGTATTTGAGTCATAACCAAATGGTGGAATTATCAGATTGTGTAGGCGAATTGAATGGTCTAGAGGGTTTGTTTTTAGCCAATAATCAATTGACTCATTTACCGGCAAACATCGGAAAGTTGAAAAAGCTGACTCGATTGGGGCTGGAAGACAACCAACTGAAAATATTGCATCCAGACATTGCTCACCTAAAAGCATTACAAATTCTCAACTTGAACGGAAACCAGCTGACCCAATTGCCCCAAAGTCTCAGTACGTTGCATCAGCTAGAATGGCTTGGCTTGGCCAACAATCAGTTTGTTGAATTCCCAACGGTTATTTTTGACTTTCCCCATCTCAAAACCCTTGATTTGCGAGGCAATAAAATCAAACACATTCCAATGGAAGCTTTGATGATTCCACATTTGATTATTGACTGAGGCCGCCAATAAAACAATGATAGTTATTTGAAAAACATACCTCACTTACTTTATAGTTGTATAGTATGATCTGAGGAATTGTATTATATTTATACAAAATCGATGGGGTTTTGCTTATTACACCCAAAAATATTGCAAAATGAAAAAAATTATCTGCATTATTCCTGAGCATATGTTTTCCAAGGCCGAGATAAAAAAGCTCGGGACTGGGTTCAAAACAATTTATAAAAACAATTACCGTCCTGACAAGGTAGGTTTTTTTGGGATGTTGATGCCAGAAGGGTATGCCTATGCTGAGCGTAAACCCTCAGAAGCGGTCGTTGTACTAGTGGAAGTAGAAGAAGACATTCAAAGAGCAAAACGCGAAGAGTTGATGCACTTATTCTCGGATTTTCTTTTGAAAAATTTCAGTATTTCACCCCTCGATGCCGTGATTACGGTCGCAAATGCCTCGTTTGTCCAACAGTTTTCAGCTGCTCAGCAAAACAGAATCCATCCCAAGCATCGTTTTTGGATCAACCTAAAAACGATGGCGACTGCAATGACCTCAAAAATCCTGAATGGATACTACCGATTGAGAGTAAAGATGTAATATTTTTCAGCAAGTTGTGGTCTATTGTTTCGCTGATTGTTCTATTGTTAGATGGCTCCGCCTTCGGCTAATTGCTAAATTGTTGCGCGAGGCGATGATTAATTGGTTCCGCTTCGCGTTACTATGGACTATCGACCGTGGACTATGGACTAAAAACTAATTGTCCCGCTTCGCGCTACTATGGACTATCGACCGTGGACTATGGACTAAAGAAAACTATGGACTAATAAACGAAACTTTATTTTTTACGAATGACTAAGGGATGAAACAAAAATAAGTTTCCCAATTTATGTTTCTAATTTGTATA
>CALDJV010000054.1 GCA_937899305.1 uncultured Cytophagaceae bacterium | reverse complement strand
TTTCCATCAAATGTTTCAGCTTGTTGAGGGCCTGTTGTTCGCGTTCTAGACTAAGCGAAGACTTTTGGTACTTGCCAGTTGAACCATTGGGGGAAGGAGCGGGCTGTTTTTCCTGGAAAAAGACTGATTGACGAATGACATAAAAGCTGATGCCATACATCAAAAAAGCCACATGGGCCGCAATGATGTGGTCCCCCAAATCATTTTTGAAATTTACCTTTACTACAATAAAAACGATGGTTACCAAGGTAAACTGAATCAACAAATTTCTAACCCAGCTTAAGGTAGTATCCATTTTGGACCAAAACGACAACTGGGCCTTGGCAAAAGCATTTTTTACCAAGAGAAAAGTGAAAATGGTGTAGACCAGAAAATGAACTAGAGTGAAACGGTTGACATGCCTCCTAATGTGCAAAGGGTCTTCGGGTAAACCCAGTTGGGCAGGGCGATATAATTCGGGCTGATCGGGGTGAAAAGCAGTGATAAAACCATTGTATTTAAGGTCCAAGGATTGACTATGCCAAAAGATAGCAATGTAAATCGCATAGAACCCAAAAAACGCAAAATGCCACCAAAGGCGTTTTGCAAAGCGAGGATAAATTTTGGTATAAATGTAAACAAAGAGCAACGGGCCTAGAGCAAAGTTGAGGGGTTCGGTAAAATCTACCAGCCAAGGCACCCGCCCCATATAGTTGGTATACCCCATCAATACCTCAGTAAGTGAGAGTACAAACGCCAGAATAGCCAAACCCAAAACCCTATTAGAAATGGTTTTTCGTTGGGCACTGGAGAAAAAGAAATAAGACAAAAAGTAGCCTTGCATGGTGCCCAAAAAAATAAAAATGGCAAACAAATCTATATGCAGAGGCAATTGTTTCATCTAAATCGGAAAATGAATTAACGAATTCGTCTCATGTTCAGGGCTCGGTGGTACAAACGGGCATTGCGTTCGTGTTGGGCATTGGTTTTGGCAAAAGCGTGGTAACCCGAGAAATCGGACTTGGCACAAAAGAACAAATAATCGTGTTGTTCATAATCCAGCACCGCCTTCAACGAACTGATAGAAGGAATATTAATGGGGCCCGGAGGCAAACCCTTGTTTTTGTAAGTATTGTAAGGCGAACGAATCTCCTTGTGCTTGTTCAAGACCCTTTTGAGGCTAAAATCTTTCAAGGCAAATACCAGCGTAGGGTCGGCTTCTAGTGGAATACCTTTTTGCAAACGGTTGATGTATACTCCAGCAATACGGGCCTTTTCGTTATTTTTGTTGGTTTCAGCCTGCACTATAGAGGCCAGCACCGACACTTCTTGAGGAGTTAACCCCAAGTTCTTGGCTTTTTGTAAACGACTACTATTCCAAAATTTTTTGTATTCCCGTTGCATCCGATCCAACAGTTTTTGGGGAGAGGTATTCCAATACACCTGATAAGTATTTGGCAAAAACATTGATACAATGGTGGTGGTATCGAAACCATACTTACCAACTACTTTGGGATCATTGAGTAGCTTTTCTAGTTGGGCAGGGGCAAAGTCGAGGTTTTTACTTACCCTCTTTACCAAGTCTTGCTTGAGTCGCACATTGTTAAAAGTCAGCTTCACCGGAGCTTGTTTTCCAGCGCGAAGCATTCTTACCGCAGCTTGGTTGGTCATACTGCTTTTAATCAAATAACGTCCTGGTTTTACATTGTCCTGATATTTCATCAGTTTAGACAAAAAAGCGAATGAAACCGTATTCTGAATTTGATCATTCTTTTTTAGAGAGTCCAGTACGGTTTTAAAGTTGGCCCCTTGAGGTATGTATAAATAGGCATCTTTTTTATCTACCTGAAAGTTAGGGGTTTTGATCAACTGGTAACCATAAAAAGTAATGGTGACCGTGATCATAGAAATGCCCACCATAATCATGATAAAGATTTTCCTTCTGCGACTCATAATCTCAAAAAAGTAAAGTACTTGATTCTACTCCGAAAATTACAAATTTTATTTTCGTATTACACTCTCCAACTCAAAATGTTTGGCAATGAAAGTTTTACATATTGAAAAAAAAGGATATTTTTATGGTATTAAGGTTACATTGTTCCGCCTTCGGCTTATTGTTCCATTGTTAAATGGTTGCGCGAGGCGATGATTTATTACTATTGTTCCGCTTTCGGCTTATTGTTGCATTGTTAAATGGTTAGGCAAAGCGATGATTCATTTGTACCGCTTGGCGCTACTATGGACTATGGACCATCGACTATCGACTGAAAGCCAAAAAACTACTAACTCCTAACTTAAAAAACTAAAAAATAACGACAATGACAGCAACGCTTTTCAAAACACACCCTGATAACCCCGAAATGCGCAAAATAAACCAAGTAGTAGAATGTTTGCGAGACGGTGGTATCATCATTTACCCTACCGACACCGTTTATGGTTTGGGTTGTGATATTCACAATCAGAAAGCCGTAGAAAAGGTATGTCAAATCAAAAAAATTAACCCAAAAAAACGCAAAAACCTTTCCTTTATTTGTAACGACCTTAGCCATATTTCTGAGTATGCCAAGATCGGAAATTCCACTTTTAAGTTAATGAAAAAAGCCCTTCCGGGACCTTACACGTTTATATTGGAAAGCAGTAGCCGAGTACCCAAAATACTCAATATCAATAAAAAGAGTGTGGGAATCCGGATTCCAGACAATAACATCGCCCGGATGATTGTAGAGGAGCTTGGTAATCCCATTATTACTACATCAGTATTAGACGAAGACGAAATCATCAAGTATTCTACCGATCCTGAAGACATCTACGAACAATACAAAAACAAAGTAGATATGATTGTGGATGGAGGTTATGGAGGAAACGAGGGGTCTACGATTGTAGATTGCAGTGATGACAACATCACCATTTTGAGACAAGGATTAGGAGACATTATGCAATTTTTATAAGCACTATTTTCGCTTGTTCTATGGTTCCGCGAGGCGTAGTTTGGGAGTGAAAATTCCTGAATAAGAGTTGAGTGCTGCGCTCCTGTCTATCATCCCACTATAAATGTGGATCAATGGTATTCATTATAACTATATTAAAATACTTCGGTTATTTGTTGAAGTGACACCACTGTTTTTCTCATTTATGAGAAAAACAGCGGCCTAAAAACAAAATATGGTGATGACTGATACGCTATATTTTCAAAAGATGAAACGGTAATACTGAATTAGAATTTAACGCCAACGATTCAGTCCTAATGATCACCGAGAGGCGGTCTCATCATGTACTTTGAGCAAAATGATATTTTATACATCGTACCCTACCTGCTAAGTATAAATTTGCCAAAAACTCATTTTTCCTTGAAGAAGATTTGGATATACTTGACTTATGAGACAGTTTCCTTCCATTATTGAAGAAGAAAACTCCTCACTAAGAACAGCCATCAACCTATTCAAACCAGTCCTATTCAGATGAATGCTATATTGTTATTTACTCATCATCTTCAATGATTTCTCCCTTAAATTAGCTTTCCCCGTATCAATATCAATAGTCTACCGTATTCAGGCCATCATCCATAACCAATTCAAGCAAGTGTTTACAATATTGACACTATGAATACTTGTAAATCAGTGATTTATATCAAAGGTGTTTACTTGCTTGGTTTTTAAAATGGTCTCAGTGTTACACCTAAATACGTAGTTCAACGATTTTTAAATTCATCAGCAATCAATTTTGACTAAAACCAGGGAGTATATTGATATAGTGAAAGTTGTACATTGATAAATACAAGTGTCTCTGTAAAAGTTTATTGTTCTGATAATCAGATATTTAAAAGATTTTGACGAGTTAAGGTAATTGTGTTTAGATACCTACACTAGCATTGATTACAATGAAAATATAAAGTCTCATCAGGAGATTTTGAGACATGATAAAAGGCTTAAATCAGGATTTGAGCCCTGTTTTGGTTTGTTTTGTCCTACTTTTGCTTCCGTAGTTTATAAAAACAGTATTAAATCTGTTGTAAACTATAAAGATAAGAAAGACACAAGCCTGAGTGTCTCTAATAATGTTCAGGAATATAAATAAACCTTTAAAGTTAATTACTATGTCTTTAGAAAAATTTGCTAAGCACAAAATGGACAAAGAATCATTATCAAAAATCAATGGTGGTGGAACAGG
>CALDJV010000053.1 GCA_937899305.1 uncultured Cytophagaceae bacterium | reverse complement strand
CTCCCTATGAGTTGGAGCTTTCTAATGGTCAAAAGGTTTTTCGTACGACCATCAAATTATTGCCCAATGAAAAACCCGAACTCGCCAACAGCAATGAAGCAGATAACGAAACTGAACCTAAGGAGAAAGCCATCAAAGGTACCGGGCAAATTATCAACAATCGAACAATCACGGTAAGTAAATTTGGCTATTATAGTTTTGCTCGCCCTATCAAAGGCAAAAACAGTCTTCAGATCAAGGCCCGTTTTCAGTTGGAAAACAAAAAGCTCAACAATGTCACGGTGTACCTTATCAGTGGTGAACAATCAAAAGAAGTTGCCAAGCTGAGTCGCCAAGATTGGAATGCTTTCAGATTTACTCCGGGAAATTACAACCGCATTTTAGCGGTATTGCCTGATGACCACGTGGCCGTATTCTCAAAAGAAGATTTTCAAAAAATACCCCTAGACAAGGTAAAAAAAGAGAAAGCCTATACTTTTATCCTCAAAAAGAAATCCAAGGTTGGTTCGGTAAAAGCACTACAGGAGATTTTGCAGTAATGTATCATTTTGACTTCAAGTATTATATTTCTTTCTGATAGCTACTCATATGAACATCATCATCATCACTGGTCCTCCCTATTCGGGCAAAGGAACCCAATGCGAATTCTTAAAGGCAAACTATCCATTAGTCCACGTCTCTACTGGTGAACTCATCAGAAGAGAAAAAGATGACAAAACCGAAATAGGCCACCTCATGAGTGCCTATGCCGACCAAGGTGAACTGGTACCTGATGAGGTCATGAAAGATTTATTTGGCCAGGTAATTGACGAAAACCTGAATGAGGCCGGAATTATTTTAGATGGCTATCCACGAACCAAGCCTCAAGTAGATACCCTGTTAGCACTGGCAAAAGAGAAGAACACACCCATTACTCACGTCCTCAATATTGAAGTACCCACTGAGGAGTTGTTGAAACGCGCCCAAACAAGGGCCAAAACGTCTAAACGGAAAGATGATCAAGACCCCCAAATACACCTCAAGCGCATTACTGTATTTGAGGAGTCTACCAAGCCAGCCATTGAGTACCTGAAAGAGAAGGTAGCAGTATTTGACATTGATGGTTTGGGTACAATCGAAGAGATTACTGCCAAAATATCAAAACTTTTGCAAGATTTCAGTTCTTGAAAAGCCATTGGTAAGGGCATGAAGGAACAAACTCAAAGAAACATGATTGGGTAACAACCGTAATCTGAATACAATTGAATAACACTCAGACGTTTCGCCAAGCTCAGAGTGACAAGAAAAGCATAAAGAGGCGCGATTGGGAAAACAACCGCAGCCTCAATACAATTGAAAAACCCATTAATTCGCCAAGGCAGGACGGACCAACACTTGAGTACCTGCGGCCCAGTCTTTGTGCTCGCTGGTGTAATACAAGTAAGCACTACTGGCCGGGGCTTGATACCAGCCTGGTACATCAGCCTTCAAGTCTAAGTGAATGGTCTTGACCATTTTAGGGGCCATTTCCCGCAGATAAAATACAATATAACTTCCGTAGATTTCATAGTAAGCTACTTGTTCTTTCTCAACTAAAGCTTTCAACTGCCAAGGTTGGGGACTCAAACCTGAAGGAATACCCACAATGGCCAAAGTAGAGGGTTGTCCCTGGTCTTTTTTATTGCGTATAATGGTAGTCAAGCGAACCGTTTCGTTCACCTTTACGGTTTGCGCCGATAAACGCGTTTCCAGATCAAGGTTACACAACGAACTTGAGTTGGGCTTGAGGGTTTGGTAACGTATGTTCAGATTAAACGGAACTATTTGTTTTTTGGCCTTGAAACGAACTGTAATGTCTCCGCCATGCTTGGTCAGGTATTGCTCCAAGCCCGTGATTTGAGCATTATTGAGTTGATTTTTTGAATAACTCAACTCCCCAATTTGTTTGCGTCCCTGATACACCAACAGTTTCCCTGTTTTGGCTTGCATTCCTTGTAGTTCAGCATATTTGGTGAGGGCTTGCAATGCCAAAATGGTTCCTTGAGTAGAGCCAAAATACCCACTTCTTCGATTTTTAGCCAAAAAATCTACTAATTTGATTACCCTTTTTAAGTCCGGTTGAGGCAATCGCATCTCGGCCAGGGCAATCAAAGCCACGGTTTCTATCTGCGCGCTCACTCCATAAGAATATACCAGGGTATGGGCTACGGGTAGCTTGCCTAAGCCAAATTTACGAATTTGTTTTCGTAGTACTTTCAGCAGCTTTTGGGTGTCGTTGGTATTGTTCAAATTGATGGAGGCCAAGGTAGCTAAAGCCAAACGATAAGCATCTTGGCCCTTGAGTGCTTCTTTGACCACTGCCTCGTACTCTTTAGTCAACCCTTTTTCCCCTGCCTGAGTAAGCGCATACACCAGGTAAGCATTGTTTACTCGGGGAGAGGCAGCTGCAAACCCATATTTTCCACGATGTTGTTTGAACCCTCCCCTACCATTTCTTCGCGAAAGCAACCATTTTTTGGTTCTGACCAGCATATCTTCGCTTACTCCTGAGTATACTTTTTTCATTTCCAAAAATTCCAGCAACCCAAATGCAGTCAGCCCTTCGTGAGGAGGAGTACTTCCATACCATTCAAAACCGTGTTGACTGGTTTCATACGCCGCCAGTTTGCGGTATCCTTCCTTGATGTATTTCATTGCTTTCCTGGCAAAAGCGGGGTCAGCATTGCCCGTTTTTTGTAAAAACTGAAGCGCCAATATATTCGGATAAGTACTGGCCGAGACTTGTTCAAAACAACCATAAGGTCTTCTGATAATAGATTGTACGCCCGCCACCAAGTCTTTCATAATATTAGGATAAGCCACCAATTCGGCCTCGAGGGTACCTGGTATGATCTGATCGGGGCGAAACTCAAAGCGATTGACCACTTTGGTACCCGCAAATGACCGCTCTATGGGAAATCCTCTTCCTATGACTTCTACTGCCTTTTGAAAGCTTTCGTGGTATTGCTGATGGTCAAAAGCTACCTGTAATTGGTTGCCATCGGCTTGCTGTAGGTTACGGGTGACTTGTCCAGAAAGGTAAATGGTTTGGTTGGATTGAGGGGCCACCGTGATTTTCACTTCTTTTTCCTGGAAAACAAACGCTCCAGGAGCAGTTATTTTCACCCTTCCTTGAATGGCTTGATTGGTATTATTAGAAAGGTAAACTGGCAACTGTAATGAATCGCCCACTGAAAAATAAGGTGGAATTTTGGCAGTAAGCTCAAAGGGTAACTTGGCAAAATAGGTTTGTTCGGTTCTTCCCAACTGTCCGCTGCTGCCTACTCCTTCGGCAATGATGCGGAAGGTAGTCAATGCGTCGTTGTTCCAAAAGGTAATTTTAGCTTGGCCCTTGGCATCAGTCATCACTTCAGGGTTCCAATAAATCGTATTTCGGAAATCAGTTCTTTTTTTGGGGTTTTGGTCTTTTGCCTGATATTCTTTAGCCCGAAATATTCTGGCTGGGGTAAACAAGAAACGATCTACAAAGCAATGCCCAAAATATGCCCGTTCTTTGGGTTTCGAGTGTTTGGCCAGCTTTGGTTGATTTACGTATTGATTGGTTTCAATGAAGACGGTGCCATATTGGGCTTGCGAACCATATTGGTTGACGGCTCTATTCCCTTTCAATACCTTGACTGTGACCAAGTCGTCGGGAGAAATATTAGTCGTAAAACTTTCATGGCTGATGGGTACGCCATCCAAGACCAAAAGTGGCGGTCTCCCCGAGCTGATGGCTCCTCGAATATACTGATACCCCTGACCTCGTGCTCCGTCCCGATTAGTCACTTTTAATCCACCAACCAGGGAAGTTCTTGACTCTATGCCATAAGAAACCACCAAAACCTCGTTCAAAGCTGAACTTTCGTTTAAATTCAAATTTAAACCTCCAGTGTTCACTCCGCGTATCCTCCCTACTGATTTTATTCCTTTTTTACCCCGCGAGCTTACTTGCTTTTGCCGATTTATCAACAACTCATTGTCAGTCACCTGCTGTACACCAGGTGCTCTACCTGCTAACTGAGCCATTAAATCATAAACTCCTTTTCGAGAAGCCATTTGGTCTACCTCAATGAGGCAAGTCTTTTTTCCCCACGATAAATTTTGGGCAATGAGCTGGATATCAACAAAAGGGTCCACATTTTTGAAAGTAAACCTTCCGTTTTGATCAGTATTGATTTGCAAAGCCCGTTTTTTGCCCCCCAGCTCAATTAAAGTCACCTTGGCACGCACTGGTTTCCCTTTTACTTCATTGCCTCGTCGCTTTTTCATGTTGTATACCCGCCCCGAGAGGTCTTCAAAGAACTCCTTTTGGAAAGCCAATTTGCTCGCCTGACTTGCTTTCAGACTGGCCCACTCGTAGCGGCGCCATCCGTGGGTAAGCATCACATAATCCAGGGCTGTTTTGGCCTTGGGTTCGTCTGCCTTGAAATAAAAATTAGGTTCATGTACTTTGCCCTTGAGCTCTTCGCTCATCAATAAATAAGAAAGTATGTTGTCTTGCTTGTCGTCGGCCAAGGTGTGCATTTTATCGTCTACAATAGCCAGTGATAAATTTGCCTTCACTGGTTGGCCCAATTCGTTGGTGGTCAATACTTCTGCTTCTACCTTCTCTCGTGGCTGGTAACTTTTGCGCGGCATTTTTATTTGGATGTTGAGTTTTTTGTGTGGATTCAAAAATACCAAACGTTCGCATCGGGCGGCGTGGGCGCGGTCAAACAAAGTCACTTTGGCAATGCCTATTGGGAAACTTTTCACGGAAACGGTTTGGTGGGCAATTCCTTGGTTGGCCAAGAGTTTTTGCATGTAATGTACTTTGCCTCCACTCTGTACTGCCAGGTAAAAAGTATCGGTTTTTGGAGTAAAAAATTGGATTTTCAGCTGTTGAGCTTCGTCCGACTTCACCGATAGGGCCATTTCGTTTTGCTTGGCCATGGGTAGCGAATAGGACTTACCAATCCCCGCTGGTTTGGTGATCTTTACTTGATATTTTTCTCCAGCTTTAGGAGTCAGCGCAAAAGCACCCATACCATCGTGAAAGCTTTTGAGGGTTTGCACCGTATTTCCTTTACTATCCAATACCACTCCCTCGATATCGGCGGGTTTATAAAACTCATTCAAAGCCTTGAAAGCCATATTGTTAGATGTACCTGCTGCCCAGTTTCCTCCCTCCGGATAAAAATCAAGGGTGATCTTATTTAAAACCAATGGAATCGCTCTTGAGATGGATTCTGAAACTCCATTTTGGGTAACGATTACATTTAACAATCCATCGTTGTTTTTGAGCTCGGCTGGTAGTTGAAAACGGATGCGTGCTTCTCCCTTTCCATTGGTCATCGTCACGTCTTTTTTATAAGCAACTCCCGACAAGCTGGCTTGAAAGTTTATTTCCTCTCCTGCTATAGGTTGGTCTTTAGCATCGCGGGCTTTCAAAGTAGCTTCTACCCAATCATTGGCCCCGTAGCTCTTCCTTTTAAAATCAAGTTTGAGTAACAAACGAGGTTTGATCACTTTTTGTACTTGGATTTTTTTCTTGAAATAATGGGCTTCTCCTTCGTTTTTCATCCACTGGGTATAGGCCGTCATTTCATAAATCCCACCGGGCATATCTGAATCAATCAAAAAATCTCCCCTGATTTTTCCCTTTATCACCGGGTATACCATATTGCCAATTACACTACCCTTGGCATCTTTGATCATTACATGCACGACATTGCTCAGGCGACTCACTTTTTGCCCCAAGGCCTGTAAATAACCACTGAACCAAATGGTTTCGCCAGGCGCATACAATGCCCGGTCGGTGTGCAGGTATATGCGTTCAAAGGCTTGTTTTTGATGATAATTGGCCACTTTTTGTTTGGTAGCCTCCACAAAAGCATCATCAGATAATGAAAGTGTAGGTAACGAGCGAGGGATCAAGATCACGAAAGCCCCCAGTACCAAAAAACTGATCGTTGTTGCAAGTAGTATTCTAAATTTCATTGTAGTGTTGTTTCATAAATGTTAATAGAAAATATTGAATTTGATTCCCCAACTAGTCATTGCTGGAGCGTTGAACAGATTTAAACCCAGTCGGTTTAGCTCGCTCAAGAAAGCTGTATTGGGGTCTAAACCCTGATAGGGAGCAGTGAGCAGCAGGTTTTTTACAAAAACAGACGCAATCAGTTTACTGCCCGAAATCCCAAAAAAAGTGTTCCCTCGGTAACTCAGGCGAATCTCTTCAAAACGTAACGAAGACGCATCCTGAATGTAGTCTTCGGCCACTCCCCCTACTCCATAGCGTACCCAACGATTCCTGGTCAAACCATTTGCCGGATTGGCAAAATCTACCGCTACTTGGTTGGGTGCCCCCGCTGCGTTGACCCCAGCATAAACGAAGTCTTTGGTATTTCTCAAATCAGCTGTTTGTTGCGATACCCCCAAATAATCCAGCATGGCCTGGGTACCATTCCAGCGTTGCCCTCCGTGGCGATAGCTCAAAGTCCAGTTAAGCTGCCAACGACCTATCCTTATCTCACTCCCCCACTGCAATATCCACTCGGGGTTAGGATTCCCCAAAACGCCCAGGTTTGCATCCTTTACCGGAAAGCCATCGTTCCCAATCAGTACTTGCTCATTAACGCGCGCATATCGGTTGCCATAAATTACTCCGTAGGGTTGTCCCGCTACCAAATGAGTCCCTATTTCCTGGTAACCAGCCAATGGTACATTCACCGCATTGTTGTATAATTGGGTAACTACGGGGCGATAACGCAACCAATTGATGAAAAAATTCCAATGAATATGGCTCCCATAATCGACTTCAGTATTGAAAAAGAGCTCCAACCCTCGATTACGAATTTCCCCCACATTGGCCCAAGTCGCTTGACCAGTTTGGGTCAACTGAGGCAACAGATGATTGACCGTGATTTGGTCATGGTAGATCCAGCCAAGGTGTATTGCTGTCCTTCGGTACCCTCGGTAATCAAGGGTTCCTCCAAACTTCCACAAAGTGGCTATTTCTGGTGATACGTCACGAGTGTTGCCCAATTCGTTGCGCTCAAAATACTGCTGAAAATCGGCCAGAGCAGTATTGGTCGCATTGTAATGCCATTGGTTGTACACCAACGGGGTTTCACGCAAGGTTTTGTTATAAAAAGCATCAAACGTAATATTCCATTGTGAATCAAAAAGATGATTGATCCTAAGTTCGGTCCTAAATTCAGGCAAATAAAAGGTGCGTTGGTCGGTTGGTAAAGTAGATGAAAAATAGAATTGATTTGCCAAATCCAGCTCTAAGTAAAAATCACCAAAATTATGTCCTAAACCAATCAAGGGCTTTACCTGATAAATACGGCGGAAATTATCCAGGTTTTGTGAACTGACTTGGTTGGCAAGGTCAATATTGCCGAAATTTTCGTTATCGAACCCAAAGGCGTTACGACGACTCACGGCTTGCCGTTCAAAGATCAAATGCTGCTGTACCTCGAGTCTCAAAGCTTGCCGCCAAAATCTTGGGGTGAGGACGCTATTGAGGTTCAAATCCAGCCAACGCTTTTTGTGGTGTCGCTGGGTCATTCTACCCTGATTTGCCCCAGCGGCCTGAGCAGGTAACCCCAATAAGTAACGACTACTTGAAACATCGAAATTGACATTCAAGTGAAGGTCTAGTCTCGCGTTAATTTCATCGTATAAATAATTCATTTTCTGATAGGAGAGGTTTCCTGCCAACCGACCTTGGCGCTCGTTGTCGGGCAGGCGATTTACCAAGCCAAAAGGGTTGTCCAACAAACCAGGCGCAGGCGTTCTCGGCGATCCATCATTCAATGTATAAGTAGTGGGTGATTTCAAGGCATCTCGACGTTTCAATCCATTGCTTTGGTCAAACGAGGGAGGCGTAGACAATACACTGCCTACAATGTTTTGCCAGTTGGCCCCTCGGTTGGGCAATTGGGCGCTTTGGTTGTAGTATTGCAAATTCAAGCGAAATTTATGATACAAGAATCTAAGTCTTGCCGCATTGTTTCGAGAAGTAGCCCGCGACAAAGGTTGCCAATTGCGTTGATCTTTGATTTGCAAATAAATCGATTTCCAGTATCCCAATTTTTTTGAGGCTTCCAACACATTGTCAATGGTAAACCCATTTCGGAAAAATTTCAACGGATTGTAGGCTTGGGCTGACGCTCCAGTTCCATTGCTGACAAGTCGACCATTTTGATCGAAATCATAAGGGCGGGTATTGTCATAGTTTAAACCACTTAGGGCCGGGCCCCAACTCAATACTTCTCCGGTTTCTGGGCCTTGCCACTGGGCTACCCCACTGATTGGTCGACCTTGAGCGTAGGTACTTTGAATATCGGGCAGGCGATTGATACGATTCAAGGCGCTCGTATGTTGCCAGTTAAAGCGCCACTCATTATCATATCTTACTCTTGGTTTGGGAATACTTTTCAACACAAAATGACCATGGGGGTAAAGTGAACTGGGAGCTCGAAACTTAATTTTGTGAATTTTACTGACGGGTACTCTTTTTGACTTATAACTGGGCGCCTCATCGGTGAGTACGCCTACACCTGGTTTATTTTGGGTTGGTTTTATCTTGTTATCCGTCTTGTTACCTGGGTTAAATATTTTGGAGTAATCGTAATATTTGACCTGACCCGAAGCATCCTTCAAATACACCAATCTCGAATTGTTACTGGTAATGACCACCTCTCGTGTCGTGAGTCCAATGGCCTGAATCATTACCACATCGCCCAATTTTACTATCAACTGATAATAGCCTTCTATATCCGTTGCTACTCCATTTTGAGTTCCCTTGACTAATACAGTCGCTCCTGGAACTGGAACACCTTGGGCATCTTTGATCACTCCGCTAATCACTCGTTGGACTTGGGCCATTAGATTGCCCACCAATAGTACACAGATTAATGTTAGTATTGTTTTTTTCATACACTTTGTTCCTCATTAGCTCACCTCCTGTTGCAAGGTAAACTAAACCAAGTTCGCATTTTTTTTCGAAGAACAGTGTCAATCCGGATTTAATCACTGTATTTTGTTAATTGGATGTTAATCAATCCAATATCCCCTATGAGCCAGATGAATATTTAGTGGAGCAAAAACCTGATAAGCCAGGTAATAATTGGCAAAAATGGCGAATGGAACCTTTATAAAGGTATTTGTCAAGAAAATGTGACGACGATTAAATTGGTGGGAATAAAAAACAAAACCCAAACCAGAAGTATGGGTCTTGTAAAAAGAAGATAAAATAACACAAACAAAAATAGCATTGTCGCAGAAATGATATCTGGCAACAAAACACTAATTAATGTCTCTAAATAGGTAATTGATTGTCGGAGTGAATTGTTTAAAAAAAGGATAAAAAAGCTGAAAAGAAGGAAGGCGAGTCCACTCTTCAGATACTTCACTTTATTCATCTTTCGCGCTTACATTTCTGCGAGGAGAAAATGTTGAGATGTGGAAAAGACAAAGTATTTCAAATACATTTTTGACGCGGCACTCTATCTTGTTAGTATAACAAGAAAAACTAATCCTCCATTTTTTTCCTGATGAGCTCTAGAGTATACTCTAACTCGGTATCTATCCCTTGCAATAAATTGTTTATGTTTGGCTGAAGGGCATGGTCGGGCAAGATCCCGTGGCCTTTGGTTCCATAATTAGGCGACACCGCATTGCTGTATTTGATGAGTGGGATTTTGAGGCGCATTTTGGTATGGGGCAAATTGATGTAACAAGTTCGTCCTGCGGTACAGCCTTTGTACCCTCCCCCAGTTTCTTCTCCAACAAAGGTTGCGCGTTTTTTGGCGTGTACCAGCGAAGCAAACTGAGTAGTTGCTGAAAAACTACGACCATTGATCAAAATATACAAGTTGCGTTTGTAATGATGTTTGCTGGGGCGATGGGTTTTCAGGTTGTAATGGAGCTTGTTGGAAATGTAGTAACCAGAATCGGTTTTCACCAGCAATTTGTTGTTCACCATTCTACTACGGTAGGTATTGACATAACGCATAAAAGTATAAGGACGATTGGTGGTTACTTTTTCGTAATTAAAATACTTGAACTTCCGCCGAGTAAGATAAGAATAGAGCAAAATACCATTACGCACTGTTCCTCCGCTGTTTTCTCGCAAATCAATGATTAAATTTCTCACTTTCTTTTTACGAATTACCCGAAAAATATTGCGCATGTATTGACTAAAACTAAAGCCTTGTTTGCGTAGGGTATTGTTTTGAAAAGAGCGAATGGTGAGCACCCCTACCCGGGCTTTTTTGAGTAATTGATCATTGTTTGGCCTGCTGTTTCCGGCAATTTCTTCGTCTTCTTCGCCTATAATTCTAAAATCCAATACGGGTTTGTCCAGTGCTTTGTGTTTGTGGTTGGCTCTACGGTATTCCCGACGATTGATCGAGGCCAATCGATGTATTCGCACAGTGTTGTCGGGCGAGGTTCGATATGCTACTCGAAAAGTATCTACGTTGGCATCAATATAAAAAGGATAGTAGCCCGAAAAGTCTTGATCTAGTATGCGGTATTTGTAGGTAATGTTGTAACCATCCGATGGGGTATAATGAAACAAGGTTTGAATGATCTTTTGCATTGGTTGGCCATTGATGCTCACGATTTCTGCCCCCAGCTTTACCGTAGAATCCTTGCTAAAGTTGTGTCGAATGTAGGCTTTGTTGTCGATAAATTTGAGCTTTAAAGGAAAATATCGGCTTTTTTTGCGAAAATGATTCCTAAATTTTAGAGAGGTGTATAGTTGGGTATGTCCACAGTTGACATCTACCACCAAAGGCCTTATCAGACGATAAAATGTTAACTCATCCATAGGGTGGGTAATGAGTTTTTGAATGCTATCAAATTTGTGCTCAAAAGCCAGTTTGTCGGTATACCAATAAAACCCTGGGTGGGCTTCTTTAAAAGCCTGATGGAGTATTTGAAGATCATCTCTCAGCGCTTTTACCGAAAATATCTTCAAAGCATGGGGCTTTTTCTTGATTAATTTGAGTTTGCGGTTTTTCTTGGATGTACCAGATGTACTCAGGGTATCCTGAGCAATGGTACCTTGAGCCATCATCAAAGACACCACTACAAAATAAAATATTTTTTTAACAGAGATATTTAGTGGAATTACATAGTTATTCATGAATTTCTAGACGAATGTTTTTACGGAATGTTTTATTAAGCACCGTACCACAAAAGTTTTTTAATCATACACAACCAATCCTGACATGTTTTCGAAACCTGTCAGGTAGGGTGTTCAAAATTTCAAAAAAGTACCCCTCGTTTTTGGCGCCTTTATGAGTTTCAGAAATTAGAGTAGTTCTATTGTTAGAATAATATACTCATTTAAATCTTGTGATAAAAGTGAAAGACGTTCAATGCCACCAGAGGCCCCTCTTACTCTCCCCAAAAGGGGAGAAAACGTCGCGGAGAAGCTACCGCGAGTAACGTTCCTCCCCTTTCGGGGAGGTTAGGAGGGGCTTGGTTGGTACTCAACTTCTTTGATAAAAACCAGGGGAAGAAATTCACCAATTTTGAACAGCCTACCTGTCAGGATTAAAGTCATTGGTTATGGTGGTATTCATTGTAAATGAACCTATTATTTATTTTTGTCATACGGTATCAAGACCCTACCTTTACTTTTACTATTACTTATAAGGTACTATTTTGTTTATCTCAAAAGCACTTTTGTCACGCAGTGATTGATAAAAAATAACGTCTCGCTTTGATTTTAAGTTTAGGGTTCGTCTTTGGTCCACAGTCGATAGTCCATAGTCCATAGTCCATAGTCCACAGCCGAATATTTTGGGCAACAAAATAGTTGTTCCCAACCTGTCTAAATTAGCGTTTCTGGATGAATTACGTTGAGCTACCGTTGGTCGGTTTGTAATCCCAAGCACAGTGAATTACAAATTTACCACTACATACATTTAAGGTTACAAACTCAAACCATTTCCAAAACAGATAACTTTAGTTGTGTATTAGCAAAAGACGCTTATTCTGCTGTACTTAGGCAAGTAAATAATTGTGTTTTTACTAAAATAAAAAATCCGCAAGCCTTAGGCAAGCGGATCGCAGTAGAATATTTTGAGATGGCTATTTGAACCACTTCCTAAAATAGAGATAGTCTAGAAAATAAATCACCTTGACCGAAAAGGTATTTCGTTGAGGGGCCTGCATCACATTGCGCTGAAAGTTATCGCCAAATGCGTAGTTTTCTTCTACTCCAGTGACCCGACTCAGGATGGCGTTTTTCCAAACCAAAGTCAAGAAACTACCTGGAGCAAACTGCCAATTATACACAAAATCTACATTAAAGGCGTTGAAGTTTACATTGTTGCTGCGAATCTCAGTAGCCACGTCTTGAATTTCACTTGGCAATGCATCGCTCAGATCACCATTGTCTTCCAGGTTATACAGTTTATCGTATTGTACATCGCTCCAATAATGTCTGATTCTTAGGCGAAAATTCATCAAGTGATTGAAGGCATAATCCATGACAAATGTATTGGTCATTTCGTTTACATAACGACGACCATAGATGATGTCTTGGTTGGCAAATGACACTTCAGCATTGGTGGTATTGGCGTATCCACGCTCTTTGCGACGACGGCTTATATTGAAACTATGATTAAAGGACAAACGATCGTTGACCCGATAACGAGGATTAAATGAAACCCAATTGTCTACCTGATCCCAAGCGGGACGGGTCCAAGCACCAAATCTCAGGTTAAAAGCCAGTTTTTTACGGCTATCGCTGCCTACCCGCAATACCCCACGCACCCAAGGCAATCGCTTGAAATAGCGCCCTTGATCTAGCGCTCGGGTAGAGAAGTAATCAAAACTGTTGAAAGGTGAAGCGTTGGCTTGCAGGCCTATATTCCAAAAGTTGGTAAAAGTCACATTGGCATTGGTCCAAAATCCAGCTTCATTGAAAGTAAACGGCTTATACAACATTTGGTGCCAACCACCCGTCCACCAACTAAATCGGTTGATGTTTCCCTTGGGTTGGAAAGTCTGGTACCCCACGCTCCAGTTATGGCTTACTTCGTTGGGGGCCCGCAAAAAACCCAGATCGTTGGGGTTATAATTGTCACTTTCCACATTTCGTGATACGTCAAACTGAAAGTTACCACTGGTTTTGGCCAACCTTAGGTTGTATTTATATCCTAAATCAGGGATGTAATTGCCGGTTTCGGTATTGCGAGCATAACGTTGGCTCACCGCAGCAAATCCAGAAATGTTGTAAGTGTTGCGTTTGTTGTTCAGGCTAAAATCCAGCCCATTGACATTGGCGTGTTCAAATCCTCCCGATCGGGAAACATTGGTATTGAGGAAAGTAATGTTGGAATTGTTGCGTAAATTTTGGTCAATGACCAGCACATTGTAATTGGTCAATGGGTCGACCAGTACTTCACGGGTTTGCCCAGTTTCTTTGTCATACACTTCGGCATAAGAAGCCTGGGTAATGGCATTGAAAATACCAATCCCCAATCCATTTTTGCTACGCCCCGAAATTTTGGTTGCATTGAGCAATTGGGTCTCGGTAGGCATGCTCACCAAAGAATCTTGGTCCCCCAAATCTTCTCTGAGCGTACCTTTGGACTGCCCTACCCGACGCGAATAAAATAAATTGCCTTTACCAAATAGCTCGGTTCCTTCGGTAAAAAAGGGGCGATTCTCTTGAAAAAATACTTCAAAAGGTCCCAAGTTGTTCACCAGATTATCGGACTGCACCTGACTAAAATCCGGGATCAGGCTCATATCCAACGTAAAACTTTCGTTGATGCCATATTTCACATCCATTCCTCCTCCATAAGAATAACTGGTACCAGTGGCGTCATCGCTGGTAACTGCGCCGGATACATAAGGCAAAAATGACAAACGAGTGGGAGGCTGAATGTTTTTGAGTCCTTCTAATACGCCAAATTGATTGACAAAACCGTTGACTGAGGGGTCTACCCGATTCCAAAACGATTCTTCTCGGGTTCGGCGGATTTCCCGATAAAAGTTAATGCCCCAGGTTTGTACTTCTTTTTTGGGAAAACGAATGGCCGAATAAGGGATTTCCATTTCTACCACCCAGCCTTCGTCGGTAATTTTGACCGCACTTTGCCAAACGGCATTCCAATTGACATCTTCTCGCTGGGGAGTGGTAAACAGATCTATCTGCACTCCGGCTGCGGTGACCATAAACGAAAAGGCATTTTGACGGTTGTGGTAGGTGTCGATGGCCACTCCAAACATGTCGGTATTTTTACCAAAAACATCTCGGGGGCCCAATTCACGGGATATTTTTTGAGGTTGGTCGTCATACAACTTGGCTGCGATGTACACCGCAAAATCATCGTAAACGATTTTAATTTTGGTTTTTTGAGCCGATTTTGCGCCATTGTTAGGGCGCGTCTGGATAAAGTTTCCGTAGTAGAAACTTTCGTCTCTTTGCCAAGTAGATTCGTCTAATACTCCGTCGATACGGATTTTTTCTTTTATTTTGATCGCTTGCATGGCATTGGGCTTTTTTCCTTCTTTGGGAGGTTTGGCAAAAGAAGCGGTGGATAGCCCAATGGCAAATAGTACAAATAGACAACAGAAGCTTTTTGTTTTGTTCATGCCTGACATGAGATATAAATGAAGGTTATTTTTTGTACAGTACATCTAAAAAAAATGATCGCTGGCGTAACCGATCTCCGCAAAATGTTCGTTATCGCACACCTTGTATTCACAAATGAACACTTTTGCCCTCACGATCACTTTTTACAAATGCATTAGATTCCTATTTTTCAAAGTAAAAAGCCTTGTCAAAAGGCTTCAAAGCAAGTTATTGATTGTATTTATTGAATATAAGTAGATACAACTTATTGATATAGTTGCAAATGACAGACTAGAATGATATAGTGCCAAGTATTTGACTGTTAAATGATTGTTAAAGCATTTTGGTGGGCTCATTTACCTTGATTTTGCCAAGTATTCGTTGCAAAGATTAGCACAAAACAAAGAAAAGGCAGTATATCTTACATGGATTATATTTACTTGGGTTTTACTCTATTTACTCATTGACTGTATCAGCAAATCTTTAAAACACCAAATAATATTCTGAACATTTTGATTCTTGGATGGTTCAGTGAAAGCGTAGTAATAATGAGGGTGGATAGTGGTTCAATTCCTACATGGTCCAATTAAAGTCGGTTGGCCCGGATGGTTTTGATAATTACTTTTTGCGTTTCAATTCCTACATGGTCCAATTAAAGCCTGAAGATACCTTTCAATTGTACGATTGCTCACATCTTTTCAATTCCTACATGGTCCAATTAAAGCTCGGCAGTTTCAATGCCTTTGACCTGCGCTAAGAGGTTTCAATTCCTACATGGTCCAATTAAAGCCTTGCATCAAATGGCTCCCAGTCACTCCAAACCGCGTTTCAATTCCTACATGGTCCAATTAAAGC
>CALDJV010000052.1 GCA_937899305.1 uncultured Cytophagaceae bacterium | reverse complement strand
CATATGCAGCATATTTTAACATATGCTACATAAGGCCAAAGTCGAGCTTAGGCATGTTCAAGGATTTGCTCCACCAAGTATTTATCTAAACATGGCTGAAATATTTCTTGATAAATAAAACGATTGCACAACAAATCCCAATCCCAATGATTTTTGAATTGCTCAAGCAACTCAATCGTCCACGGCAAATACTTATTTTGCCCAAGAATATTCCATTGCCAGTTATTCTCGAAGCGAGCAATCAACTCTACCGACCAAGGCAAGTCAGGCTGACGACTTAGTTCAGACCAATCCCAAAAAACTTTAAATTGATCTATCAAAGCCAGCGACCAGGGTAGGGTGCGGTTGGTAGATAGAAAATACCAGTTCCAATGGTCTTGAAATTTTTCTAATAATATATTTGACCAAGGCAATGCCTCGTTCTGGCTTAAGAGGTTCCAGTCCCATTGATCTTCAAACTGTTCAAGAGTCTCTACTGACCAGGTCTTTAAACTTTGATCATTGAGATGGTCCCACTGTTGTACATCGGCCACTATAGAATGGGTTGGTTTTCGTGCTCCCCTACTTAGTAGTTCCCAATTAATCTCATGTTGATATTTGCCCAACAGGAATGGACTCCAGGCAATGTGTACATTTTGGCTAATGCCTTCCCAGTGCCACTTATCCTCGTACTTTTCTAGTAAGTGGGGGTCTATTGGAAAGAAACGGGAAATCATCTCGATCACAAAAAGTAGATGCTGATTGAAAAAGCTTAAAGTGCTGCTTTCGCTCATAAATTTTCAAAAGAGTAAACTTTTTTCTGCAAAGGGCCTAAATTTATTAACGCATAATGCTGAGGATATTGTGGATTGGTAGTATATGATGGTATTTTGATAATTAAAACACCTCATTGTAGTACAATATAAATGTACAGAAGCAGGATTTAAATACAATAATATTTTGATATATTTGTTAAAAGTGATGACTTGTGCGTACTTCAGATAAATGGGGTTGTCTTTGAGTAAATCAATTTTTAGATGCCCTAAGTAACGCATTCACAATAACTGTCTGGTTTTCTCTACTACCTGAACTGCTGGACTTCGTTATTTAGCCTTTGGCAGAGCTCGGCACAGTAAACTGTAGCCATCGGTTTTATTGCCCGTAGCCCTGCTATGGGCGCAAAATTTATCCTGTAAGGAACTCTGAGGCCCAACAATTCATGCATATGACTAAATCGGACATTTATGTTGAAAGCGTTACTAAAAAATAATAAAGTATAAGTTTCGTATATCACAGTATTCTGCTTTAGCTACATTTTAGAATGTAGGATCATACTAACAAGTATTTTGATGTGATTTGACAGAATGCTAGATTTTGATTCAACAACTTCAAATAACATGAGAAAAATATTTTGTATGCTATTGGCCATCGTATGGAGTACATACCTGGCTTCGGCTCAGGAAAACCTCACTCCTGAACAAGAACAAATCTTCAAGCAAAGTGTAGAAAAATTGCTAGAGAACTATGGCAAAATGTTGAGCTCAATGGGCGATACCAGCTTTTTGAGAACTCTGGAGCCCAAACCAAATGAATCGGGTACTCAGATTGGGGACGATCAAGACGACGAACCCACCATAGAAGACATCGACTACAAAGAAAGAGTAGTAGATGTTTTTTTTGAAACCAACGATATTTACGTTTGTAATGATATCTACCCTTATTTTAATAAAAAAGATGCCCCTCAAACTGCCACCATGTCTCGCATGGTAGTAGCTGAAACTTATTTATCTTACATTCTTTCATGGTACCAAAAAGGCCTCTCCATGAGCTACTCTAATCTAGAATTTGGCAAGGTAAAATTCAATAAAAATGCGCCCGTGCCCTTCTATCACGTACGGGTAAAAGCTACCCGTACGCTCAAAGGTACCTACCAAGATGGCTATGTGTACCAAAATACAACCCCACTCTGGTTTTATATTCGTACCGCTGGTAAGTACCCTTCTCAATTGACCGACCTTCAGATTATCTCTATTGACTGGGGCACCGAGGAAGCCCGCACGCGCCGCAATGGTAAAAGTAAAGTGTCTTGGCAAATAGCCGCTGGAATTCGTTACTTTGACAACGAAAACTACCGTCTTGCTTACGAAACACTCATCAAGCTCAAGAACGAAAAGAAATTAAGAAAAAACGCCAAAGCATCGTTGGCCCTGGCCTGGATGTACTTTCGGGGGTTAGGCACAGACGAAAACTTTAAAGAAACCTTGAATTGGCTGCAAAAAGCCGCCGATCGTAAAGATAAATATGCGATGTTTTATCTGGGTGAAGCATATTACTTTGGCTACGAAATACAAGAAGACGAAAGAAAAGCCTACAAGCTCTATCGAAAAGCCGCAGGGAAACGCTTGGGCATGGCCGAACACGCTACTGGAAGGGCCAATGAGCTGGGCAAAGGTACCTCAAAAAGTATTCGCCGAGCCCGCCACTGGTACAAACGCGCGGTAAAACATGGGTACCATCAAGCCCAAAAAGATTACGACCGAGTGAAGAAAAAGTAGTAGATACTTTATTTTTTGCCCTGCCATATTTTGCTGCTTGGTCTCATTGTTCCACGAAGCAAAGTATGGCTTTTTTATAGTATACCTCCCCTCCTCTTCAACAACTTCCCTCGTTATTCGCCACTCGTCAATCTATATTAAGCATTTCCTCCGTCAAGATTTATCTTAGATAAACCACGCTCAATTATCCATCATTTACTAAATTGACATTTTTCATTGATCACCACATTCACCTCTAAAAATAAGCGCATGCGTACAATTACTATTTTTTTCTTGTTGTTCGGCTTTACTTTCTATGGCTTTAGCCAAGACGAAGATCAAAACAAAAAAGGGCTTCGTTATCGTATTTTTCTTCCTTCCCTGGAAATTGGGTATGTTGATTATAGCTCCAATGAATTATCGGGGGGAATTATGGTGAAAACCGCCATAGAATACCGCCTCAAAACTCAAGATTCATTTTATTTTCGGCTTAACTACGATAATCGTCAAGCCAAGTATAAGATTGCGCCTACTGGTTTGACCAATGTCATTGAAGGCAAAGTAAGTTTTTCGGATCTCATTGGCGGGGCAGGTTATCGCTTTGGCAAAGACAAGCTCCAGTGGATCGTGCTTTTACAAGGTGGGGTATCTTTTTATAGTGTGCCCGAGTTTGAGTTGAACGGAGGGGTGTTGAATCTCAGAAACAAGGGGAAGAATGTCCCTATCTCGCGCCTTACCATTGGTTTGGAGTATTACCTGGATAGTAATTCGGCCATTACTCTAGAATTGCTTCAGTCTCAGTTTTGGAATCAGGAAGATTTCTGGAAAGACAATCAAAGTGCTTGGGGTATCTCCCTTGGAGTAACGGCCACCCTTTATTAACTGATACATCTGCTTTCTTATTTACGATGGGTATTGTCGTTATTTTTTGCTTTGCTCTTGACTCCTGACCGTCATTGTTTGATCACCCTTTTGCTCACGGGTTTATTCAAAAGTAGCCTTGCGCAAAAGGGTGCATTGTATTAAGCCCTTGGTAATCATCAATAAGCACCCATTTCAACGTCAATTCACTTGATACTTTATCATTTATGTAAATCCCCCTACCTTATCCAATTATGATTTAAGACAATCGCCTCTGGCCTCTGAAAATCACTTCCTCGATTCAATCAAATCATCTTCTACAGAAACCTTCACCCCTAAAAACCTAATAATCAATTGCTTAAATTTTAATTACTATAAAAATAGTAGAAAATCTATCTAAATAGTTTTATTACTATAAAAGTAGTATTATAATTGTATCGTCATTGTTGAAAACAAACAAATCTTATGAAAAAGCTTACTAAAGCAGAAGAACAGATTATGCAAATCCTTTGGAGGCTCAAGCGCGCTTTTGTCAAAGAAATCATTGCCGAGTTTCCAGAACCTGAAGACCAAAAACCCAAATATACCACTGTAGCCACGGTGTTGAAGGTACTAGAAACTAAAGGGTTTGTAGCCCACGAAAAATTTGGAAACTCTAACCGTTATGCTCCTACTGTCACCGAAGAGTATTACAGCGAGTTTGCGGTGAAGGATGTCATGGGCAAATACTTTGATGGCTCGCTCTCCAAGTTGGTGTCGTTTTTTGTAAAAAAAGACAAAGTGGACATCAATGAACTGGACGATATCATGGGGCTGATTGAAGAAAAACAGCAAAAGCAGGATAATAACCCACCGAATAACAAAAATAAAGACAACAATTCTAATAAGTAACCTATTCAATCTTAACTACCATGAGCACTCTATTGAATTATTACTTTGTACAAGTCAGTATTTTAATGGTATTGTTTTATCTACTGTACTGGAGTTTGCTACGAAGAGAGACTTTTTTCAAATGGAACCGAGCCTACTTACTTATCAGTCCCTTGTTGGCACTTGGTATTCCTTTGCTGCCCATTCCCCAGTTTTTTAGCCAGGCAGTACAGCAAACTGCCATTTATGATACCTATGTACAAGTGGTCGCCCCTCCTACCAATGCTCAGATAGGCCAAAAACCGCTCTCTGAGGCATCTGGCTTCCCCTGGATGGCTTTTTTATGGGGAGTATATTTCACTGGAATGAGCTTTTTCATCTTTCGCTTTTTAAGATCACTGTTCTTCATTCTAAGTCTTGTCAAACGCTTTGGAGTAACCCGTTTGAATGGACAAAAAGTGGTAGAAACCAGTCTGGAAGATTTGCCTATTTTTTCGTTCGGTAACTTGATTTTCTGGAACGCTCAAACAACCGTTTCGCCAGAAAAACAGGCTCAGGTAATACAACACGAACTCACGCACGTACGCCAACGACATACCTTGGATGTGCTCTATTTTGAGCTATTGGGCATTGTACTATGGTTCAATCCGGTGTGTATTTTCTACAAACGTTCCATCAAAAATATTCACGAATATTTGGCTGATAACGCCTTGATTAGCAACGGAGTAGACAAAAAAGAATACTGTGACCTCCTGGTAACTCAATTATTAGACACCAACCAATCTTGACCAAACCACGCAAAATATTGACAATCAAAATGAGCCTCAGACAAGATCTCATAAAGATCTTCCCTGTAACCAACAAACTATAAATGGTATTTGATGATGCAAAAATATCCGCTACACCTCGCAAGTCAATTAAATGAACCTTTGAATGTTAAAACCCGTATTCGTATGATTTTTCGAAAAAACTCACCTCAAATAAAAACCTTGAAGTACTTGGGCATCCTCGTTGTAGCACTCGTCAGCCTAGGCATTGTGGCTTGTCAAAAACAACCTGTAAACCTTGCCCCAGTTTCAACGCTGTTGAATGAAGAGCACAAAACAGACGTGAGTAAAATTGGGCAGGTAAACGCCATGGCTTTTCGTGAACCTGGTGAAGCACGGTATTTTGAGGTAAAAGAGCCCCAAGATGTAGATTTTATGCAAGTCGAGCAAGGCAAAGCAAAGCGGGTCAACTTTCAACTTTTTAATGCGCAATCGCAACTACTGGCTTCTAACGAAACAGAGGTAAGTCCGGCCAAAGGTTTTAGTTATAAATTCAACAAAACAGGCACCTACTACATCAAAATCAACGATTTGGGCAAACAGGAAAAATTATTAATCGCAGCTGTTTTTTTAAAAAATAAGAAAGTAAAATGAAGGTGATCAAATATCCAATTCATATTACCAATCAACTGAACACCTCGGGAGAAGTCAAGACCCGTATTCAAATGATCTATCAACGGGCATCGTCTCGAGCCAATTTACTAAAGTACAGTCTTTTACTTCTATTGTTTTTCTTGGCTTATTCGCTTCATGTTTTCCGAAGTCAGATGGTAAGTTGGTTTTACCAACCCAACCCAGATGTAGCATTTAATATGTTGGATATTCAACCCCAAGCGAGTGACACTACTTCGTTTGGAGATGCACTTTATTATCTGACCTCGCCTGAAATCACACTTCAATTGAAAAAAGGAGCTTATGCGGGTTTTGGTTTCCCAAAAATGGAAGCCCAAACCTACCCTAGAGTACAACTTTTGAGCAATGATGGTACTATCATTAGTACCAATGTAAAAAGTGGTCAAACTTATTTTGGATTCAAGTGCGTCATTCCTGAAACAGGGAACTATACCATCAAAATGCTCGATGACCGCCCTCAACAGATGATGCACTACATAAGCCAAAGAAAAAATGTAAACGCACTGATAGGTGTATTCACATTTGACAAAAAAAGCGGTCATAAACAAGTACAGCTGGAAAAAGGGACCACTTATAGTTTTGCCATTTTAGAAGATTATTATCTACCCGGCATTATGACTTTATACCAAAATAAAAAACGCCTGGCTAACAATGTAACCGAGGACGGGGAGATTGGAAATGGCCTGCTGTATCGTTGTCTCGAGAGTGGCACTTATTATTTAGACTATCAAAGCAAAAAAGTGCCCTCTCAAATAGAAATATCTATCTGGAAGCATTAAAAAATGTTATGAAAAAATATCCATTACACCTTACCAATCATTTCAATTCATTGAAATCTCTAAAAAAACGGGTTCAAATGGTGTACTCTCAAAGATATCGCCGCACCCAATTGCTTAGGTTTACATTAGTAGTACCCATATTGATGGGCGCACTCATGCTGCTGGCATTTGTGCATCCTTATTATAGTGCTTTGCGGGTACAACCCACTCTCAAAACACGCCCAATTGAGCTCAAAAAAACAGTGAGAAAACCAGTTGAAAAACCAGTGAACACCTCTAACACAGTAGCTCAACCTACCAATGTTGCATTGCTTGCTGCTCAAACTCGTACCCCAATAGATAGCCCACAAGTACCTAAACCTGTCTTGAGTTCAAGGGACAAGGCCATTTTGAATTCGACGGCTTATTTCCGTTACAAAGAGGATCAACTTGGTAATGAGGCGGTTTATCAATTCCTCAAAGAAGTGGTTACAGTATTGAAAGCACACCCTCGGGTAAAGCTGCTGGTGGCAGGGCATACCGCCAACTGGGGAGACCAAGAAACTGATTATCAGGCTTTGTCGGAGCGTAGAGCCCAAGCAGTAAAAGCATATTTGTTTCAGCAAGGTATTGCCAAAGGCAGGCTCATTACTAAAGGGTTTGGCTCTACCCAGCCGGCCGCTCAAAATGATTCGGAATTTGGCAAAATCAAAAATAACCGGGTCACCTTTGTCATACTCAAAGATAAATAGATTCTACCAAAAAACTTGCTCCACTACCGAAGTGGAAATCAGTATGTAATAAGTAATTACCCTAATTCTATCAAACCATAAAACAAACCTAAATATGTCGTACAATAAACTAAATTTCTTTAAGACTTTAAGTTTAATCCATTTTGTAGCCCTCGTTTTGATCATGTTTTCTTGTCATAAAGAGATGTTGAATGATCCTAAACCAAATAAAACGACTTTGCTTCCTTCGGCAGGAAAAGTGATCAAGCTGAAGAAAAGGAAAGATGGGTATGCTTCTGGGTTTGCTAAAAAAAGAACTTCGCAGGGCAGGGGAGATTTTAGTTACATACTTTCCAAACATACCAAGTACATGGTCAAAGTATACCACAACGGCCAACCAATCAATATCAGTCAAAATGATATCAAACTTACGGTTACCCAAGATAACGGGGAAGCAGTGGCCCATACCAGCAATGGAAACGATGGCTCAGAGATCAAGTTTACCTGCGAAAAAACCGCACTTTATCACATTGGTATACAAAACCGTGACAAACTTCCGCTGGAGGTTCAGGTATGGTTCAAGTCTCGTAATTAGCTTTTTTACCATCGCCCATCAAGTAAGCATTGTCCTACTTGATGGGTAAACTAAAAACGCCGAAGGTAATTGTATATGAAAAAGTACCCACTACACATCACAAATCATTTCAACTCGATGAATTCACTCAAGGCCCGAATTCATATGGTGTATTCTAAGCAATATAGCCGTAGGCAATTATTACGTTTTGTGTTGGTATTGCCATTATCGTTGGGTAGCATGCTTGTGTATGCGTTTAATACACCTACCCCAGCTCAAATCACCAATGTAATGAATGTAAGCGCATTGCCCACTCCGCCCAAAAAAGAAAGTCAAGCCAAGCAAACTCCTAAAAATACGGTTCCACCTCTACAACCCAATATCCCTCAACCGCAAGACACCCTCATAGACGAAAAAATGGATGCTCAAACGAGGGCAAGGATAACAGAGTGGGGAAATATGATAGCAGCAAAATACCAAGCAATAACAGTCAAGTACAAAAATAGCCAGACCCAATTATCCGAAAATAAACTTACCCAAGCCGTTCACCAAAATGATTCTTTGCGTTTACCCTCTCCAATTACACCCTTAGATTCACCGAGTACCAAGAAAAGCTTCAAGGATTATTCGGTTTTATACACAAAAGGCATTCTTACCAAAACCACCTATAGTTACATCCTTTCTCGAGGCAGCGAGTATATTTTTCAGGTAGTAGATGCCAACACCAACAAAGCAATCGAGGGAGCTTCAATCCAGCTCACTACCAGCCGCTACACCAATCTAATTAACAGTAAGTCTGCCACCTTGATGTTTACCTGTACCTCTACCTCCCTATACTATATTACCATCCGACATCCCACCAATTCGCGTCAACAGGCAAAGATTTTGGTCAGGAAAAAAAATTAATCGCTGACCTCATTTTTTAGAATGGCACGTCAACACTTCAACCAGTTACTGTAATGAAGCCCCCAAAATTTACCCCAATCAGGAGCTCATACGAAGTATAAATCAACAAAGTTGAATAGAACTTTGGCGGGTAATTTTTGAAACTACCTGACAATCAATTATTTTCAACTCAGTTTATTGATTTTAAAATTTTCTAATTCTCTATGGGCACCAAAAAAACCAACGCAATTCGTTTATTAGACACCCACCAAAAACCTTATCAAACCCTCGAGTATCAGTATGACCCCGATAACCTGGATGTAGCCAAGATTGCCGCCGACAATCAAATGGAAATTACTGCGATCTACAAAACCCTGGTGCTCAAGGGAGACAAAACCGGAGTATGGGTGGCAGTCATACCAGGTGATAAAACTTTGTCATTGAAAGCGCTGGCTCAAGTAAGTGGCAACAAAAAGGTAGCCATGGTACCTGTGAAAGATATTCAAGGGTTGACAGGTTACATACGAGGCGGTTGTTCTCCTTTGGGGATGAAAAAGGCCTACCCAGTGGTGATCGATGAGTTGGCTAAAGCCCAGGAATTGATGTACGTAAACGCAGGACAACGAGGCATCTTTGTAGGAGTAAACCCTTATGATTTACAGGAAGTTAGCAAGGCCATTTGGGGCGATATTAGCGAGGGGTAACAATTGTAAAGTTTTGTCAAATCAACAAAAAACATATTAATTATCCTACAAAAACTTACTAAAGCCATATATTTTTCGTATATTCATTAAAGTAGCAAGTAATACGCATCTGAATTGAAAATATTACTTGCCTCAATCAATGGTTCTGCTACCTCATCTAAAACCCCTTGTAACAATATGTACTCTATAAAATATGACGACACCATCAATACCGTAATATTGACTCTTCAGGGCGTATTGTTCCCTGAGGATTACCGTACTGCCTGGCTCAATGCATTGAACCTCATGGCTGATCATCAAACCCACCGTTTTTTGATTGATGCCCGCAAGCACAAGGCCATCTCGCTCGAAAATCAATGTTGGTTTAAAAAGGAGTTTCTGGAAATTGCGCATCAGAAGGGCAAAAAAATGCCGGAACGCCCCAAAGCAGCTCGGATCAACTCCCCCAATGCCGATAACATTGAGGCCATGCGCTCTATCAACGAACAAATTGCCTTGGCTGATTATTCATTCGAGTACCAAACTTTTAACACATACCAAGATGGCGTAGAATGGCTATTTTTGGAAGAAGAAGCCCTTGCTTAAATACACCAAATCATCGCACCTATTCAATCTATTTTTATATAAAAGGAGGGTGGGTTTACCTCACCTCCTTTGTTTTTTATTTCGCGGTTACTCTTCCTCATCTTTCAACAACGCCTCTAAAAAATCAACAAAAGAATCGAAACTATCGCTGAAATAACTACTCCCCCAAGGAGTATCATCGTGGCAATCTACTACCTGGCCAAAACACTCGTGCGATCGATCACAGCAAATAAAGTATTCGTGCTTGTCGCCCCACCAACCAATGTTGAGCCACAGGGTATCAAACTTGGATAACTTGCCTGCCTTTCCTCTTTTTTCCAACTCCGCCATCTCAAACTCGTACCAAGGTTGGGTGGTAGCTTTCAAGGTTTGGTCTATGGTATAAATGTCTTCTTCGGGCTCCCCTTCTCCAAGCAGGGTCATTCTGATTCCCAAACGCAAAAACTCCTGATAATCAGTTGGTAACTCCCAATGAGTCTGTACAAAATCAGGGGAGAAAAACCGGAGAAAATAATCCTTGATTGCTCGTTCAAAATCGTCCAACGCTTTGCTCGATACGGGCTCTGGGTCAGGCACCAAATATGCACTACTTGGTAACAACACTTCTAAACATTTGGCTACGCTTTTTTTCATTGACAATCTATTATTTGATATATCACTCGCCCTACCGAAAGCGTCCGCTTATGATCAACATCGCTGCAAAAGCGGACGCTTTCGATAAAGGGGACGACATAAGGTTTGCATCACTCCTTACAAATCCTTAACGATGGGTAGACCTCAACAACTTTCCATACTTGCGGCTCCCCAAGTCTTGGGCAAACTTTCCTTCGGTAAAAACGGCTTCCCCTCCTACCAATACCTGCTTGACTACTCCGTCAGATCGTTTCACCATTCGGTAAGAGCCTCCGAGGCGTTCGTCGTAATCTTCAATCGGCGCACTCAAATTTGTTTGCAACTTGTTAGGGTCAATCACTACAGCATCGGCCCGGTCCCCTACCGTCAGGGTACCTGCTTTCAACCCCAGCCATTCTGCGGGCAACTTGGTCAGGCGGTATACTGCTTTTTCCAAGGGAATCACTCCCGGGTTGGCTTGTACCTGCTTTAGCATTTGCAAGGCACCATCTTGAAAGGCCATGTTTACATTATGGGCTCCCGAATCGTTGAATCCCGGAATGGTTTGTTTGCTGGTAAGTAAGCGCAACCGTTGTTTGGGGCGATGGTTGGCTACTTCACTCTTCCAGCGAAAATCTTGGTCATAGTTGGCCACCAAATCCATAAACATCTCAATGGGTTCTCGCTTGGCTTCTTGGGCAATTTGAGCAATGGACTTGCCGATTTGATCGGCCTCGGGCGATTTCAAAATCCACATGTCGTCTAAGTTACGGTGAAAAACCGCTTCGCCTTTGGCTTCCCAGTCTTTGCGAAACCAAGCCCTGAACTTGGGATCAGCAAACATGGCTTTGCGTTCTTCTACGGTGGCTCCAATGGCCTGCACTGCCGAAGGAAATTCTTCTAACACCGGCGTAATGGGCCCATCGGCAAAGTTTAGAAATGGTTCGGCCAGCGCTTGCCACTTCATGTTGCCCCGCAATACGGTATTGGTAAAAGCGGCAATGGTAGTAGCCAGCCAATGTACCTTCTGGTCCGATTTGGTATCCAGGGCCGCCACTACCGTTGTTTTCAGAGGCTTGCGAAACCATCCCGAGGTCATTCCCAGTAAATGAATCACTGAAGTACGGTCCATGGCGTTGGGCGTGGCCTGCAATACCCGGTTGTATTGTCGCACTACTTTAGCCAATTGCTTGTATTCGCGCGGGTGGGCTTGTTGCGAGGGGACAGATACGCCTTTGAACTCTCCTTTGGCCATTCTATGGAAAGGCAACATATCGATAGATAGTCCCAAATAGCCTGCTTCCATGGCTTCGTCTACAATGCGTTGCATTCCCTTGATCTCGTCTTGATTGGCTTTGGCTACTGTAAGGCTACGATTGAGCCCCATGACGGCAATTCGGATGTTGGAATGCCCAATAAAGGAAGAAATATTGGGGCCTACGGGCAAAGTATCGAGGTGTTCGTAGTATTCGGTGGTGGTTTTCCAGGTAATTTTGTTGTCAATCCAATCCTGCAAAATATCAATGGGCATGTTTTCTACCCGGCTAAACAAATTCAGGATGTCGTCTTGGGTACCCACCGCACTGGAAAGCGAACAATTGCCAAAAACCACCGTGGTGACCCCGTGTCGTACCGATTCTTCCAAACCGGGCATCACTTCTACTTCGGCGTCGTAATGGGTGTGGATATCCAAAAAACCAGGCGTGACCCAACAACCAGTAGCATCAATTTCCTGCGCACCTTCTATTGCTGGGGCAGGCCCAATTTGATCTACTTTGCCATCTTTGATCACCACATCAGTCGTTTTGCCCGGAGCCCCGGTACCGTCAAAGAACAAGCCGTTACGTATGATTTTTATATTTGCCATAGGGATTATTTTCTAATATTAATTCAATTATTTAGCGCTTTTATTCAAATTTAATATTAAAGAACTAAAAAATACCCCTATTTTCTTAAAATGTGATGCAAGCCGAGTAATTTGGTTGGTGTATACAATGAATAGCGATTATTTACGTGAATTATGCGCTCCTATTTTATCCAAAACTACTTCTCTTAGCGGTAGCATTCTCATTCGATACCTGCCCTGTCCTTCCGAATTTATATGAGGATGAAGTAGGCATCAACGAAATTTCGTGCATTCCAACTTCATCCTCACTAGGGTTCAGAAGGACAGGGGACCTACTGGTCTTGAAGCCAAGAAAATGGTGGTGTTTCATATTTCTGCCTGTCACAAGCGTTCGCCTATGATGAAATATATCAAAAAATAGGGCAAAGACAGAGCAAAGACGCCCCACCTTACAAAAAAGTGAAACGTCTGACTGACTATTCATAAATAAGTCAACTACCTCACTCCTGTTTGTTAAATGGTTGACAATCGACGGTAAACGATGGACTTTTATCCTTGATCCATTGCAACCAATACAAATCATTGATCAAGTACTTGAGCTCTAAAATGGTAACTTCTAAATGATTGGCAATTTTGTCGGTATTGTGGGTATTGAGCGTGTAGCCTCCCTCCCGAAGTTGCTCGAGTGGCGTATGGGCCGAAAACGAAAAACGCTCCAGGCGTACCCGTAGGTTTTCTTCCATGAGGGTAACCGAAGGCCGCTTTTGGCCAGATGCGGATAAAGTGGTATCTTGCATATTGTAATAATTTATTTGTTACTAAGCCCTTGAGGTCTGACCTGCGAAATCTACCTCTGGGGCTACTTTTCACCTGAAAAGATATAACAAATATACAAAATCACGTTTCCTATTTCAAATATAGGACACTTTTATTTTCCTGAAGCCACCTCATGAATGTTCCGATAATCACTGTTTTCTTCTAAAATACGTTTCATCCGCTTTTCAGATACCTTTTTACCTTCTTTATAAAAATGATATCTGGCACCACGAATCGGCATTTTCTTCTCCGTGGGCAAATCAGGGTACACATTTTCTAAAAACCACTCAAAGGCTTCGGCAATGGTTTGGAATTGGGGCATGCGCTTGTTTCGTTTTTCTGGTTCAGTTTTTTGGAGGGTAAAGATAGGAATTTATCAACTCTTTTTTTGATGTAAGTAATCCTGGTTATCCCAATGCAATGATCAACATCAGGATAACCAGGATTAGGAGATTAACCAAATTTTGTATACTAACCAAAATTCAGCCCCCGGAACTAATACCTGTCAATTCTGAAGGTACACTGGGGCTATAACCTATCCCACCTGACTCCCATTTATATTTGTTGCCCTCTCTACTATATGCAATGTCTACAACATGAGGAATTAATACACCATCTTTATTTTCATAACAAAAACCCAAACCCCAAGAACCACCATTTAAATGTACGTGGCCTATGCGATTGATCAGAAATGCTGGGTTTCGGTTCTTGGTATTAGACTTCAACGCTAAATCGGCCAATATCTTGAGTTTGAGTTCTCCGTCTTTCGCTGCTGTTATGTCTTCTTCTGATAAATCATTATGATATTTAATGCTATTGAAGTTTTCACGACTCACTTCTTCGTTATAATTTATTTGGCGTTCTCTGCTCCATCTACGTAAAAAATATTCTTTCAACTCATCCTCACTTGTAAAGTCTTTTGAAAATTTAGATACCATTTGCGAAACCCCATCTTTAAAATCTTTCTTTTCTCCATACTTGATAGCAAGCTTCGAATCTAGGCTACCAAGTTTAATATTGCCTAAAAAATCCTCAGATACGTCTTGCAATTCATTTTGAATTGTGGACAGCATCTCACCGCTTTTCAAAATAGGTGGATTTAAAAACTTTTTATTATCGCCTAATTGCTTTTTTAATCCTTTTATTTTTGGTTGTTGTTCATTATAAAGATCGCTTGATTTAGTTCTGATCCTTTCACGACGGGTTGTATTTTGCTCATCAATATAACCAGTGTGATATGCTTTTATGTTGGCCCATTGAGTTAGAAAGCCGTCAAATTTCCGTTCTAATTCTTTGATATTTTCAAGACAAGCTTTCAACGTTGAATTAATGTTTTCAATTTGTTCCTTTGATTTATACAAGTAATCTTGTCCTGCTTCTTCAAGGATAGTCATTGCCTTATTGGCTATGACATGGATATTCCCTATGATTGCGCCCCTACACTTGCTATTAAAAGTACTGTAATCAAAAGAAGGGCTTTCGTTCATATTACTGCTTGTAAACTTATGTGCTTTATAATTATAACCACCTTCTCCGTTTTTTATATTATTCTTCAAGTCAGTTATTTTATTTATGCCTTTTTGGAATGCCTCGACTTCAGAGGCACTAATTGGACTTGGCTTATTTGAATCTATATTCTCATTAAACTTGCCTTCTATTGTATCTAATAATCTTGGTTTGGGTAATAATTCTACCTCAGCCTCAGGCTCAGTGCCCTGCTCCATAAACTTAGCATAAGCATTGTATATAGATGTTAGCACTTCGTATTTATCTATATTTTGCTCCATTCCCTCAAAAGCTTCATATTTTTTCCCCTCTTCAAATCCCTGGTATTGGAAATATAATGTCAAGGCGTCATTATTTTTGTTCTCAATGGCATATGCAAATGAATCTAGCCAGGCCGAAAAGTCTCCGAATTCTACCGAGTCTTTATCCCTAAAGTTTTCAATATTCAATTGATTTCCCGTGAAAAAAGCCTCCCATTCACCTCCCGTAAAACCAGTAAAATTATCTTCCGCTTTATAATCTTGTTCAAAGCCCCATCCGTCTAGCTTGAATACCCCCTGAACCACATTGTCAACAGCACCTCCTTCTTTTAATTGAGACTCTCTTGCACCGACGTTAGTCGATACCACTTGCTCTCCCATCACATCCGCTTCTCTCTCCAACCCTTGGTCATCATTTACTTGAGTTCCACCTTTCATTTGCATCGTGGGCTTTACCCTGCCTT
>CALDJV010000051.1 GCA_937899305.1 uncultured Cytophagaceae bacterium | reverse complement strand
CTCAAGACTGTCAGAGGCATTTTTTGCGCTCGTAGCAGCGCTACGGGTAATAAAACCGACGGCTACAGCTTTGCTGTGCCGAGCTCTGCCAAAGGCTAAATAACGAAGGACAGTGAAGAGGATTTGTTCTAAATCGGACAGTTATTGCGAATGCGTTACTTAGCCCTTATTTTGACGCTTGATCAAGTTCAAAGCCGAACCTGCCCGGAACCACTCAATTTGTGCCTCATTGTAGGTATGGTTGGCCACTACAGTATCTTTGCTGCCGTCGGCGTGTACCACCTCTATGTTTAGGGATTTACCAGGAGCAAACTGATCTAAATCCAGGAAGTTGAAGGTATCATCTTCTTGGATCAAATCATAGTCATTTTCATTGGCAAAAGTAAGGCCTAGCATGCCTTGTTTTTTGAGATTGGTTTCGTGAATACGAGCAAACGATTTTACCAATACTGCAACAACCCCTAGGTGACGAGGCTCCATCGCAGCGTGCTCACGTGAAGAACCTTCGCCATAATTATGATCTCCTACTACAAAAGTAGGAGTGCTCTGCGCTTTGTAATAGCGTTGAGTGGCAGGTACTTCGCCATATGCACCAGTCAATACATTTTTAATCTTGTTGGTTTCCTTGTTGTAGGCGTTGACCGCCCCAATCAAGCAGTTGTCCGAAATATTGTCTAAGTGACCTCTAAAACGCAACCAAGGACCTGCCATAGAAATATGGTCAGTAGTACATTTACCAAAAGCTTTGATCAACAAACGTGCTCCGGTGATATTTTTTCCATCCCAAGGCTCAAACGGAGTCAACAATTGTAAACGCTTAGAGTCAGGGTTGACAACTACATCTACACCTGAACCGTCTTCGGGAGGAGCCAAGAAACCGGGATCTTCTACCTCGAATCCTTTGGGTGGAAACTCCATTCCCGTTGGCTCTTCTAACATGACTTCTTCGCCATCCTGGTTGGTCAACTTATCAGTCAACGGGTTGAAATCCAATCGGCCCGAAATCGCAATGGCTGCTACCATTTCGGGAGAACCTACAAAGGCGTGGGTATTGGGGTTGCCATCGGCTCGCTTGGCAAAGTTTCGGTTAAATGAATGTACAATTGAGTTTTTCTCTTGTTTTTCAGCTCCAGATCGGGCCCATTGACCAATACAAGGTCCACAAGCATTGGTAAAGATACGAGCATCTAATTTTTCAAATACTTCCAAAATGCCATCTCGCTCTGCGGTATAACGCACCTGCTCCGAACCAGGGTTGATCCCAAATTCGGCTTTAGTTTTTAGTTTTTTGTCAATGGCCTGTTGGGCAATAGAAGCGGCCCGCGATAAGTCTTCGTACGAAGAGTTGGTACAAGAACCAATCAATCCCCACTGAACTTCCATTGGCCAATCATTGGCTTTGGCCTTCTCGGTCATTTCGCCCACTTGAGTAGCCAAATCGGGCGTAAATGGTCCGTTGAGATGAGGTTTCAATTCTGAAAGGTTGATTTCAATTACTTGATCAAAGTATTTGTCAGGATCAGCGTATGCTTCAGCGTCTCCAGTCAAGTGTGCCCGAATTTCGTTGGCAGCATCGGCCACATCATCGCGACCAGTAGCACGTAAGTAACGCTCCATAGAATCGTCGTATCCAAAAGTAGAAGTAGTAGCGCCTACTTCAGCCCCCATATTACAAATGGTTCCTTTACCAGTACAAGACATAGAGGTAGCTCCTTCACCAAAATACTCGATGATGGCTCCAGTTCCTCCTTTTACAGTCAGAATTTCGGCTACCTTCAAAATCACATCCTTGGGGGCCGACCAACCCGAGAGTTTTCCGGTGAGTTTTACCCCAATCAATTTAGGGAATTTCAGTTCCCAAGGCATCCCCGCCATCACATCTACTGCATCGGCGCCACCTACTCCAATGGCTGCCATTCCCAGACCACCGGCATTTACCGTATGAGAGTCGGTTCCAATCATCATTCCGCCAGGGAAGGCGTAATTCTCAAGTACAACTTGGTGGATAATGCCTGCTCCGGGTTTCCAGAACCCAATGCCATACTTGGCTGAGACTGATTCCAAAAAATTAAATACTTCGTTACTGGTATTGAGGGCTTCTTGCAAATCTTTGTCGGCTCCGATTTTGGCCTGAATGAGGTGATCGCAATGTACCGTAGTGGGAACGGCTACCTTGGGTTTTCCGGCTTGCATAAATTGCAGCAAAGCCATTTGAGCAGTAGCATCCTGGCAGGCAATGCGGTCAGGAGCAAAATCTACGTAATCTTTTCCGCGATTGAAGGCAGTATTGGCGTTGCCATCCCAAAGGTGGGAATACAGTATCTTTTCGGCAAGGGTAAGGGGGCGGTTTACTATTTTTCGAGCGGTCTCTATACGCTCACTCATGCGGGCGTACACCGCTTTTATCATTTCTATATCAAAAGCCATAATTAGATTTATTTATCTTTTTATACGTGTATAATAGTGGTTCAAGACCAGATGATTGCTTTTTGAATGATTCCTAAAGAACCATATTCTTTGGTAAACAAAAATATAAAAACCTACCTATTTTTAAAATAAAGGTGATCTATTCCAGCGTAATTTCGCTAATTAAGAAACAGTCTACGCAAGGAGGGGGGAGGGTTAAACTTCGACTGAGTTTGGGGGTGAAGCCAGGGATTCAATCCGAAACGTTGTAGCCACCTTTTGAGGTGTTATTTCCACCATTTCTTAAAGTTGTAATAAACTGTATTGAGCTCAAGACAGGAAAGCTTTAGTATTTGTTTTGAAACCTATGAATGGTGTTACTAAGTTATCAGGTAGGTTATATTGGGTAAATTTGTGATGAATTTATCTAGGGTCAATCCACCACAAATCTAGTTTGACTGCGATTTGGTAGTTTTACATTCAACATCTGAATTGAATGAGTAGCCAGTGACTACCCCAACTTATCCAGTCTTTTCTGCAAAAACTCCTTCCAACTGTCAGTCAAGCGTTCGGTTTGCAGGGCTTTGTGGATCAAGGTTTTGTTGTCCTTGTCAAAAAAGTAGAGCTCTACGATTTCGTCTATTGTGATGCTGTTTTCGCTTACAAAAGTAGAAGTGAGTTGTTGCCCTGCTTCGATGGTACCTTCCTTAAGTACACTAAAGTAAAAACCTAGCCTACGTTCGTTTGCAAACTTTTTGATAAAACTTTTGTCGTTCAACTTCATCGCCAACTTAAAACAAGGCATACGAGGCTGCATCACTTCCAGTTCTACATCGCCAATGGCAAATCGGTCTCCTACGTGTAGCTTGTCGTCGAACACACCTCCAGAAATATCAAGATTTTCGCCAAAGAATCCCCAAGGTAAATCGGTTCTGTTAAGTTCTTTTTTCCAAAATTCGTAATGTTCAGAAGCATAAGCATAGATGGCTCGAGTAGGGCCACCATGTACTTTCAAATCCGATTGTTGGTCTCCTTCGAGGTTGGTAAAAGATACTTTGACTGGGCCCGATACCGGGTCTTTAAAAATAGAAGTGAGAAATGTTTTGCCTTGCCACTGGGCTTCTTGAGGACGTCCTACATTAATGGAGTTGAGGGTAAACATGGAGTAGAATAAATTTGAAAAGTGTAACCATTGGTTTGGTTATTCAACATCAAGTAACTTAAAAAAATTCTGAGTTTGCGTACTATTTTTCCCTCTGGGTTGGGGTAGCGAGAACACGTTCCAGGATATGATGATGAGGAGTTTCTCCAATTTTGCGAAACCCGTTACGTTTATAAAATTGCTGGGCCCTGGTGTTAATTTTGAATACCTGAAGTTGTAGGCTACATTTTTGAGCCTCTACTTCTTGGCATACCTTATCCATAACTATTTTACCGATCCCTTTAGACTGATATTGGTCTATAATTAGGATATTGGCAAGGGTAATGATATTATTTCGCCTGGCCAATTCATAAAATCCTACTTCTAACCCATTGTATAAGACGAAGATAACTGCATTGCAGTTAAATCTTTCTTGATGCGCTTTCGCTTGAAATTGCTCGTTCCACCCCCATATTTGTTCAACGTAAGGCTTCAAAGACTTTGATTTTATTTGATAAGCTAACTCGACATCTTGCTGATTGGCTGGTCTATACCCTATTGTTTCGTTGAGTTTTATTTTAGACATGCAGAAAGACTAAAACAACACATATTTAAAATCCCCCAATTCTTTTTTGAGTTCGGGCGGCAATCCAAAATTATTGTCCATAAAGTCATCAATCTCCCCGCGTGATTTGGCCGAAAGCAATTCTGCCATTTCCTCGATGGCTTCGCCTCCAATCATATAAGGCATGTAAGTAAATACCATATTTTTACCATCACATTGGCAATAGAGTTGATATTCGTCCAGTGCTTCTCGAGGGGTTTCTTTTACCATGCACTTTGCAATCCAAGGGTCAATATCCAGGGTTTCGTTGTTGAGCAGTTGGAGTTGGCGTTCCAGAAAATTGACTTGAGACAAAAGATACTCCTCCATACGCTGCAACGACTCTTTCGAGACTGCATCCCGCATTTTTTCCATACAATCCATGCACATCGCATATTCAAAAATCACATCAGTTACCTGATGTTCCTTGTAGTTGCGTACGGCTTTCTCGATGAGGTAAGGAGTGCCGTCTTCCAGGAGGTACTTGTCGCAGGAAAGGCAACGCTCAAAAGGCTTTTTGGTGATCGAGTTTCGGAAAATCTCAGGAATATCGATCATTTCTGGAGTGAAGTGAAAAGCGTCTTCGGGAGTATTCATTTTTGTTTGTATTTGCTGATGAAGTGGCAAAATAATGAAATTCTCATAAAAAGTAATGATACCGGGTAAATGACGATGTATGTTAGTAAAGATAAAATGCATGTTGTAACCTAAGCCAGAATGTGTAATTTTGGTTTTACTAAGGAACGTGTCCGCAATAACTGTCCGGTTTGGTTTTATTTAGCTGCGCAGAACTTGAACTTCGTTCTGCGGTTCTCTTTGTTATGCTTCGTTGCTTTTTAGCCGTTGGCAGAGCTTCTGTTAGTTTAAACCAAAAGGCAAAGCTGTAGCCATCGGTTTTGCCCACGACAACATCCAGTGAATGTTGGGCGAGTCTGCGGGATGCTGCTACGCGCGCAAAATTTATCCTGTAAGGAACTCTGAGGTCTAACTTTGAGTAATTTTACCAAACCTGGAAACTTATTTTGAACATGTTCCTAAGCAATGACACGAATTCATGAGTAGGTATGGCAACATGCACTACTCACCACTAATCATTAAAAAAATGGATCTAAATCTACAGGGAAAAAACGCTTTTGTGGCAGGAAGTACGCAAGGGATCGGACGGGCCGCAGCGGTTGCATTGTCTAAAATGGGGGCTAGAGTGACCCTTTTGGCTCGTAACGAAATTCGCCTCAAACATGTGTTGGAGGAACTGGATACCTCAGCGGGGCAGGCCCACGATTATATATTGGCTGATTTTTCACAGCCCGATACCTTACACGAAAAAATTGATCATTATTTATCTGAAGTTCCTCAAGCCATTCATATTTTGATCAACAATACTGGAGGCCCTCCAGGGGGACCCATTGCCAACGCTGAAATCGAAGAATTCAAATCCGCCTTTGACATGCACCTGGTATGCAACCACATTTTGGTACAAGCCCTGATGGAAGGCATGCGCAAAGAAGGCTTTGGGCGAATTGTGAATGTGATTTCTACCTCGGTCAAGCAGCCCATCAATGGATTGGGGGTATCCAACACCATCAGAGGGGCAGTGGCCAACTGGGCCAAAACGATGGCCAATGAGTTGGGGCCTCACGGCATTACCGTAAACAATGTATTGCCTGGGTTTACCAAAACCGCTCGTTTGCAGCAAATTGTGGAAAACCGCGCCCAAAAACTTAAAAAAACCAACGAAGAAGTAGAAGAAATGATGAAGGCAGGAGTTCCCGCGCGCCGTTTTGCTGCATCAGAAGAAGTAGCCAATGTAATTGCCTTTTTGGCTAGCCCAGCCGCTGGATATGTCAATGGCGTCAATGTTCCAGTAGACGGAGGGCGTACTTCTAGTTTATAATCTGTGTATCATAGATAGCATTACTTGGGGGCATTTGGGATCTCAACCGTTAGAGTCAGATTTAATCAAATAAAAATATGAGCAAGACGATCAAATTATACAGACTATTGGGCCTATTGAGTTTATTGACTGCTTGTGGGGGAGAAGGGCTACAAAAAGGGCAGTTGAACTTGACCCAAAATGGTAAAAAAGTACGTAAGATAATGGGGCTAACCCAAGAAGGTGATAAAGTGATTTTATACGATGATGGTACCTGGAGGTTTGAAGATGAAGCCAGGAACCAGCCCATCAACGGGGATCAACCCATTACCAAGCGGGGAGTAGCCAAACAGCTGGTGGTGCGATTGGTCAAGAAAAAGTACAAAGGTGCGTTCAGCGGTGAATCGATGGAAGATCGCCTTGAGCAATATCATATCTTTAGACTTGAGATACAAAACCCGACCAGTTATAACATTAGCGCAGTAAAGCTTGAGGTGGACATCACTGATGCTTTTGGTGAGAAATACCTCAGTTTTAAGGAATCATTGGTAGCCAATATTCCAGCAGGTGGAACTTACGAATTTGAGAAAAAAGTTGAGTTTTCCCCTTTTTCAGAAAAGCATAAAGCACTCAAAGACAAAACCCTGAAAGATATCAAAGCGATTGTAGAGGTAGACCGAATTAAACTTCAATAAAGTTCAAGTGATTATAAATCCTAAAAAATCACGCCTGATACATCATTAAGCCCGATGACGATGCAAAAACTACAAAACTATATCAATGGAGCCTTGGTACCCCCTGCTTCGGGGCAGTACATCGATAATTACGACCCAGCCATTGGCAAAGCATATTCGCTCATTCCAGATTCGGGCGAAGCGGATGTAGCCCAAGCGGTAGATGCTGCTCAGGCGGCATTTGAAGAATGGGCCAATACCCCAGCTGAGCAACGTTCCCGAGTGATGTTGCGAATATCGGAGTTGATTGAACAAAACCTTGACCGTTTGGCCAAGGCCGAATCGGTGGATAATGGCAAACCAGTGAGCTTGGCTACTAGTGTAGACATTCCCCGGGCCGCGGCCAATTTCCGTTTTTATGCCACCGCATTGGTACATTTTGCCTCGGAGGCCCACGCAATGGAAAATCGGGCGATCAACTATACCCTACGTCATCCATTGGGTGTGGTAGGCTGTATTTCTCCCTGGAACTTACCGTTGTATTTATTTACCTGGAAAATTGCCCCTGCCATTGCTGCGGGGAATTGCGTGGTGGCCAAGCCTTCCGAAATTACCCCCATGACCGCTTATTTGCTTTCTGAAATTTGTCAGCAAGCAGGTCTGCCCAAAGGAGTGCTCAATATTGTACATGGCCACGGAGGGTCAGCTGGATCAGCCATTGTTAACCACCCCAAGGTCAAAGCCATTTCGTTTACTGGAGGTACCCAAACCGGAGCGTTGATTGCCCAAGAAGCCGCCCCCAAATTCAAAAAGCTTTCGCTGGAGCTGGGAGGTAAAAACCCCAACATCATATTTGCTGACTGTAATTACGAAGCAATGATGGAAACCACCCTAAAATCTTCGTTTGCCAACCAAGGACAGATTTGTTTGTGTGGCTCGCGCATATTTGTGGAAAAACCATTATACGAAAAATTCAAAAATGATTTTGTGCAGCGAGTAAAGGAACTGGTGATTGGAGACCCTGACCAAGCCAATACTCGAATTGGAGCGGTGGTTTCAGAACCTCACATGAACAAAATATTGTCTTACATTGAACTGGCCCAGCAGGAGGGAGGCACAATCTTGACGGGAGGCAATCGTCGTAAGTTAGAGGGGCGTTGTGCCACAGGATATTTTGTAGAGCCTACCATAGTAGAAGGATTGAGCTATGATTGTCGCACCAATCAGGAAGAAATATTCGGGCCAGTGGTAACCATCATGCCGTTCGATACCGAAGAAGAAGTGCTCAAATATGCCAATAGTGTGCAGTATGGACTGTCTTCTACGATATGGACCGAAAACCTGAGCCGGGCTACCCGTATAGCACACCAAATAGAAGCGGGCATTGTTTGGGTCAATTGTTGGCTATTGCGTGATTTACGCACCCCATTTGGAGGTGTAAAAGCTTCGGGAGTAGGCCGCGAAGGTGGTTTCGATGCTCTGGAATTTTTCACCGAGCCAAAAAATGTGTGTATTAAGATGTATTAAAATATGATGATTCTATGGTTCCGCTTCGCTCATTGTTCTATGGTTAAATTGTTCCGCCTTCGGCTCATTGTTGCATTGTTCTATGGCTAAATGGTTGCGTGAAGCGATGATTTTTTATTATATTCGCAAATATGATAATTTCTATTGTTCCGCCTATGGCTCATTGTTGCATTGCTAGTTCCTTCGGCTCCGCTCAGGACTTCGGGTTGCGCAAAGCAGTGTATCATTTTTCACTTTACATTTTTCACTTTTCATTCAATTAGTCGACTGTGGACTAAAAAAACTACTGACTCCGAACTACCAACTAAAAAAACTATCAAATGAGCGAAAATCAAAACATTAAAAACTCAAACAAGGCCCCCGAACCGGTAGGCCTATATCCACACGCCCGCAAAGTGGGCAACTTACTTTTTTTATCTGGAGTGGGTCCCCGCGAACGAGGTACTAAAAAAATACCAGGAGTGGAACTGGATGATGAAGGCAAAATAGTGGCGTATGACATTGCGGCCCAGTGCCACTCAGTATTCAAAAATGTACGACTCATTCTGGAAGATTCAGGTTCAAGCTGGGATCAATTGGTAGATGTCACGGTGTTTTTGACCAATATGAAGGAGGATTTTAAGACCTACAATAAAATTTATGCGGAGTATTTCAAGGACAACCAACCTTGCCGTACCACCGTGGAAATCAATTGTTTGCCTACTCCCATAGCGATTGAGCTCAAGTGCATTGCCACGATAGAGGAGTAGGCGCTTTATTTTCATCTATTTAAAGTAAACCTTCGTATCAGGTAGCCACTGTTTGACAAGTAGCCGTTCGGTATTGGAGAAAGCTTGGTGATACACCTTAAATTCTTTGAGGTGTATCAACTGAGCAATTTCTTGGGGCAATTGATTAAACCGATGGATAGACAAAGACAGCTTTTCCAGCTGTTGCAGTTTACCAATATCAGGTGAAAGTTTTTTGAGTTTGAGATCAAGTAGTGCTAAAATTTTGAGCTCTTGGAGATTCCAAAACGAGGCCGGAATGGAATTTATAGGCGAATCAGTGGCCAACACTTCTAAGTTTTTGAGTTGTCCTATGTTTTTTGGGAATGCAGTAATGCGATTGCGATAAAGGTACATGTATTTGAGTTGCTTCAATTGCACAAAGTTCTCAGGTAACTTCTCGATACCTACATCATGGGCACTGAATTGCTCTAATTTTCTGAGATTACCCACTTCTTTCATTATCTCGGGGGCAATGGCCACCTGATGTAATGTTAAAATTTTGAGGTTGGTGAGTTGACCAATGCCTTTCGGGACGGTGCCGCCATCATAGAAGGTGAGTCCCTCTAGTGAAGTCAGGTTTTTGAACTCATGGGGGAATTGTTTTACTTGGTTTTGCCTAAACTTCAGAAATTTGAGCCTTTTGAGTTGGGCAAATTCTTTGGGAATGTGCTTATCAGGAGTAAAAGTGAGGCTTGCTAAGTTGGAGAATCGGTGGACGTTTTTGGAAAAGCTTTCGGCTTCCTTGGCCAGGAGATTCAAGACCCTTACTTTCTGGGGATTCCGCAGGGCTTCTTCATAATTGTAGGCTTGGGCTTGAACACGAACTGTAGTAGCCAAAATGCTCAAAAAGCATAATAGCGATAAGTATTTGTTTGTATGCATTGTAAGATGGTTTTGTATTGTTTGTAAAAGGATACAAAACCATCTCATTGTAGTGGAGTAATTTTTTGATTTCAGTAGATCAAGGGAGTACCTTGCTATTCATACATCAGTTCCGATAGGTTGTCCATGTCCACCAAACAATGTTTGATTTTTACTTCCCACTTAAGTTTTCGAGGTTTACTTCTTTCATAAGCACTCAAGGTAACATAGGCTACGTGCCCTTGTTTGCGCCGATTGATGTGAATGGGTTGGCCGTTTTTATCTTTCACGGCAATATATAGATTAAGGCGCAATGGGTGGCCTCCATCTTTGTTATGTCGAGTCAGCATCCAAAGCTCGTGCAACAACCTTTTCTCTAGCATAGCATTGCGTACTTCGGCAAGTTTTGCTTTGATTTTCTTGGCTTCGGTATGTTTATTGGATTGGACAATGATAGTAGCCTTAGAAGGAGGGCTGGATGGAGCTTTGGCAAATTTTTGATCTGGAGTTTGAGTAGCCTGGTGGGCACCCAAAAGCGCAAAAAATACCAGAATGATCAGTAAATATTTCATAGTGTTGTTTGTCTTGATAGTTTATTTATAAGACAAACCTGGCGAGGAAAAGTAGTAGAAAAAAAGGATGGATTTTAGAAAAAATAACCCACCCTTGACAAATCAATTTTGTTGTGCAAGATTGCCTGTTCTGACGATTGATTGGGAAAGTTTACTTGGTTTTTTTAGCCACATAAGTTTTTCCGACCCAATCTTTCAGAGGATAACCCTTGGTAAAATATACCTGAGCTTTTGATCCTTGAGGAGTGAGCTTAAGAATTTTTTGCCCCACTTTTAACCCCTTAATCATAGAAACGTCACCCAATGATTTGAATCTAAGCAGCAAGCCTTGCCCTTCTTTTTCCACATTGCAGCGAAAATTGGCGTGCATTTGATAGCCGCTCAATTCATAACTACCTGTATATCCTCCATTCTCTTTTTTGATGACAATGGTATGGCCATATGAAATAGGCATGGTGTTGGTTTGTCCTTTATTTTCTTGAAAATGATAAGTACCACTATAATCGCTGGTTGCGTTTCCTTTCTGAGGGATCTTTACCAATCTAAACTTCCCAGTTTGATAATTGTACCTGAGTTCAGCAATGATGGTCGCGAGCGTATTTGCTTGACGATTACTCTTCTTGGTGACATAAATGGTGGTGCCATTTTGAGGAAGGTTGATCATTAAATCGTAAATGGCCATTTCTCCCCTGGCTCGACGTTTTTTTTCGGCAATGGTCATGCTGTTATCTGCGTGTCGAGCAATGGCTTCATTCAATTTGATCGAGTTGGCAAAACCCTGTACCTGATTTTGAGCTTCTACCAATTGGCCACTTTGCATTTTGAAAATGGTAAATACCGAAAAGCAACTCTGCATACAGTTGGGTACGGATACGGCCAGCATTTCCTGGCCTGCTGCGGTCAAATAATAGGCAAATTGTAACGGAATCTTGATGGCCACATTGCCCAACATCGTTTGGTATTCCATGTATCCGTTGCGGAGATCTTTTTTCAAAAGTCGAGGCGTTTTGCCTCCATTGTAGGTTTTAAAGTAGGCATTGACCATGTTTTGCATTCCTACTTTGGCAGGTTTGGCCTGGATAGACAGGCTCACAAACCCTAACAAGGTAAAAGCCAGAAAAAATTGCCGGATGGTTTTCATAGATAATGTTTAAGGAGTTAGAAAACAAGAAAGTAAAATAAGTTAGTTTTTAATCCATTCTTCAAACGAAAATCGTTTCTTGCCTAATTTATATTTACCAATTTTTTCTTTGCCATTTTCCTTCGTATTGATAATCAATTCCTGGTCTTTGGTAAGTTGTAATGTACTTTGGTAAGTAGTGGCCCGATTGGCTTTTCCATCATTGTAAATATAGCTTTGCGAGTTGGCCAGTTTGTTGGTTTTTCTTCGGTAAGCATACGCGTGCATGTGTACAATGTCTCCTTTGTAGGGATCTTCAAAAGCCAATAATACTACTAACTTTTTTCCGGTGATTTTGGCAAAAGGATAATTCTTGGCCGTGCCTTGTCCTATGATGTATATTCCCTTGGGGAAATTCTTTTTGGCTGCTCGCACATCTTTGCCCGTGTATATTTTACCTACTTCCATTTCCGGGCATTTTTCTATGATCGATTTCATTGAAATCAACTGGGCTTGGGCCAAACCAGCCAAGGCCAGTAAGGCTACCAATAATGTGAATTTTTTCATCTTATTTTATTTAGAGTATTGAAGTTTTTATCAAAGATAATTACTTCCCAAGTGGCTTGCTTGTTTCAATTCACGAAGTGTGACTTTGAGTTTATGAATGGTTAGAAATCAATTTTGGTGTTGGGTAATAAGGTTTGAATGCGGGTTTTTTCTGATGCTGAAAGCGGATTTCCTTTCAGATCAAGGGTCTTCAGTTTGGTCAGTTTCTCGATGGTTTTGGGCAATGTTTTAATTTGATTATTACTGAGGTCTAGATATTCAAGGTTGACAAGTGCTCCAATCTCTTCGGGCAAGTTGGTGAGGTGATTATGGTTTAACTGAAGGGTGCTGAGTGCGGTCATATTTTTGATGCTGGGCGGAAGGTGCTGGATTTGGTTATTTATCATACTTACGCTACGAACCCAATTCATTTGAATAAGTGCAGCCGGAAAAGTAGTGAGGCGATTGTGGGATAAACTGACCGATTTCAATGCTTTGAGTTGTCCAAATTCCTTAGGGAGTGTCTCAATGTGATTACTCTGAAGGCTTAGAGAAGATAAATTTTGAAGTTGCCCTATAGAGGAAGGCAATGTTTTTAATTGGTTGAACCATAACGATAGTCGGGTGAGTTGGGTCAACTGGCCAATTTCAGGTGGCAAACTAGTTAAACGATTAAAGCCTAACTCAAGCCATTTCAAGGACTTGAGTTGGCCAATTTCAGATGGTAAACTAGTCAATTGATTACGATATAAATCGAGCCATTCAAGTGATTTGAGGCGTCCGATTTCCTTGGTGATCTGAGTAATTTTATTCTGCTGCAAATTCAAACTAACCAGTACAGGAAGGCGAGTAATGGCTTTTGGAAAAACCTTGAATTGGTTTTCGTTCAGGTAAAGCCATTCCAGCTTACTCAAGTTACCCAATTGGTTTGGCAAAGTAGTCAATTGGTTGTGTTTAAGATCCAATTTACTCAAGTTTTTTAAAATCCCGATAGACTGGGGAACCTTCCATAAGTGTCTATGGGCCAGTTGGAGGTGGGTTACCCGATTTCTATTTTTGACTGCCTCCGGCCAAGAGGTAGTTTGGGCAGTAGCGCATAAAGTATTTAAAAGTAAGGCAATGATGAGAGTTGACTTCAACGAGCGAAATAAAGTGTGCATAGTGAATAATGTATAGAATGATTGACAAAACAATGCATAGTGGTTCTGAATGAATCATTAAATTTTATACACCAAGTGGCAATTCAAAGTAATGGTGGGTGTAATGAGATACTTCCCTTTTCCTTTGCGTGGTTCTGAACCCAAAATCTTGGCTTTGAATTCGTATTCCTGATGACCTTCGGTGCTTTTAATGACTTTGAAAGAGGAAGGAATGGACCAAAACTTCAGAAACTTATGGACTTTCAGTTGTTGGTCGGTTTCGTTCTTGAGATAGAAGGTAAGCACGCCATTGCGTTTGTCAAAAATCGTACGGGCGTCACCAGGAGTATAATCCACCCGAGTTCCTTCAATAGTAAGATGGGCTTTTTCTACAAAACCATCAATATCCTGAAGTTCAGCATAAAATATTGTTTTGCCCGAAGCTGATTTGCATTTGAGGTAAGCCGTACCCGATCCCATTGGGAGCTGTATAGATAAGAGTGACACGAGTAAAAAATAGAGTGTACTTTGTAACATTACATATAGTTTTTTTAATACCATAAAAGTACTTTTTTTTCCTGGCTCCTTATTACGCCAATTCATCAAGCCCTTGTTTGAGTTTATAAATGGTTAAAAAGAATGCTTTAAGCCTCTTGTTTCCGCTTTGATTCTTTAGTGGGAATATCCCTTGTATTGCTCTAAAACTCACTGTTGTGTAGTTGGTCTATTCATTTACAACACTCGTCGATATTTTATTTCTACTTCGTTTTCTAGTTCGTTAAAAAAGATGTGTTTTATTAAAAAACATACATTGTAAAGTTTGTGGGCCGTTTGATTGGTTTCAAGCGATGAAATGAGTAGCATTAAATGTGAATTAAAATGCTGTAAATCAGTAAATAAAATATTTTAAGCATAAAAATAAGTGCCCACATTAGTAGTGCCAAAAGGAGTGATTATTTAAATTATTTTTTTATTTTGAATCGCATAATATTGAAATAAATACTTTTTATTACATTTAAAATGTCTTGCGAAGACAACTCAACTATTTCTAAACAAACAAACCCAAACAAACAAAATGAAAGAACATATTGACAACCTATTGAAAAGCCTTACAGGTGGGCTCCCTGGAGTGATTGGTGCCCTTATTATCTTGGTAATAGGTTTACTGTTGGCTACTGGTATTCGTAAATTATTACTGCGTGGATTGCAAGCACTGAAGTTAGACGAACGGTTAGGAGGGAAAGTAAAACTGGCCGAAACGATCAGTAAACTGGTGTACTATGTAGTGGTGATCTTTACCCTTACCTTGGTGCTGGATCGTTTAAATATTCGAGGAGTTTTGATGCCTTTGCAAAATATGATCAATACCTTCTTGCAGTATATCCCCAACATCATTGCGGCGATATTGATTGGCTATGTGGGTTATATGTTGGCTACGTTGGCCAGTCAAGCAGTAGAAGGCATAGGAAATGCGTTGAAAAAGTTTACGACCAAAGTAAAGCTTGGGGAAAACCTTGACTTGCTTAAAATTCTCAAAAGAGTTGTTTTCCTAATCATTTTTATTCCAATATTGATTGCCGCTCTGGATAGTCTTCAAATCGAGATTATTTCCCGACCAGCCAAAGAATTATTACAAAGCATGATGTTGGCCATTCCTAAAATCATTGCTAGCGCAATCATCATTGCCATTGCCTATCTTGGAGGGCGTTACTTGATTGCCATCATTGCCGAATTTTTGCAAAACCTGGGAGTAGATAAATTCTCGGAAAAGGTAGGAATCAGCAAACTTGTTGGAGAGAAAAACTCACTTACTAAGATTATTTGCAATATTGTTTTCTTCTACTTGATGTTTGGAGCCATTATTTCTGCTGCCGAAAAACTCGAGTTTACCCGTATCTCCTTGGTGCTACACCAAGTATTATTGGCTACTGGTCAGATTATTTTTGGTTTGATTATTTTAATGGTGGGCAATTTGGTGGCTGGCTTCATTGATCAGAACTTTAGCAATGACGAAAACAAAGGCTTAATGAAAATTGCCAAATTTGCGATTTTGGGTCTGTTTGTAGGTATTGCCTTAAAATCTATGGGCATTGCAGATAGCATCGTAAACATGGCGTTTGGCCTTACCCTTGGAGCCGTAGCTGTAGCCGTGGCCCTGTCGTTTGGCTTGGGAGGAAGAGAAGCCGCTGGAGTGCAAATGGAGCACATTTTAAAGCAATTCCGCAAGGAGGATTCAAGCAACCCATCGGACGAAAAACCACAATCGTAAAAAAATAGATTTTCTTTTTTTTGAGGTGTTCAAGTAACAATGAACAAGTGGCTTTCTCTAAATAGATAGAGGAGCCACTTTTTTTGTTAATAATAGTCCAGGGCATTTAGGCCATAGTCCATCAACCAATTTGTGCTCTGTCAATCACTGTAGAGTACTGTAAAATTCTTTGGTACTCTGACAAATTGGGTGGTAATTTATAAATTTACATTATGGATAGTAA
>CALDJV010000050.1 GCA_937899305.1 uncultured Cytophagaceae bacterium | reverse complement strand
TTCGCTGTAAAATGATCAATCGATATTCGCTTTTATGAACTGTACTTTAACTAAGTAACGTATTCGCAATAACTGTCCGATTTAGAACAAATCCTCTTTACTGCCTTTCGTTATTTTTATTACCCGTAGCCGTGCTACGAGCGCAAAAAATGCCTCAGGCAGTTTTGAGTACCTGCCCTCAATACTCGACACCTATTTTGAAAACGTCACTAAACGACATTATGGTGTATAGTGGTGTAACTGACTCCATTGAATTACGTTGTTTTATTTATTCTTTCTAAAAACCTTTTGGGGTATAACATTAATTTAACAGCGCATCAAAAGGTAAACGATTTGAGTAAAGAGAGGGTTTTTATACGTAGTAGTAACCTTGGTATATTTATACCAAAGGTTGCTATAATTATAGCAGTATTTTGTTTTATTATATTTTCTTATTGTACAAAGTTGAATTGTTTGGTTACGCTTATTATTAAATTGCGCGGCTTATGGTTGTGCGATACGTCACGCAACAATAGAACAATCGAATATCGAACAATTTAAACAATGTTGATTTCAGGGCTAATCTCAATGCCAAATTTCTCGAATACCGAAGCCTGGATGTCTTGCGATAGTTGTAAGACTTCGTGACCTCGTCCACCACCGTAGTTAACCAATACCAATGCCTGACGGGCATGTACTCCAATGTTGCCAAAGCGTTTTCCTTTCCAACCACTTTGTTCGATGAGCCACCCCGCAGGTACTTTTACTTGCTCGTTGGGTAGTGGGTAACCTACAATATCAGGAAAGCGTTGTTGTAGGGCGGCAAATTGAGCTTGAGGAATGACTGGGTTTTTGAAAAAACTTCCCGCATTACCAATCTCGGCTGGGTTGGGTAGTTTACTGTTTCTTATTTGACACACCGCATCGCTGATTGCCTTAAGAGAAAGGTGGTTTGGGTCTACTTGGTTGACCTGAAGAGTGGTTTGAATGGCCCCATAACTGGTATTGAAGGTGGGCTTTTTGGAAAGCTTCAGGGTGACCCCAGTGATGACGTATTGGTCTTTGTGAATATTTTTGAAAACACTTTCACGATACCCAAAATGGCAAGCATCGTGGTTGAAAACCTGAATTTTGCTGGTACCACGGTGTACTGTCTCTACTTGCTCGAGTACTTCCTTGATTTCTACACCATAAGCTCCAATATTTTGCATAGGTGCTGCCCCTACTGTACCCGGAATAAGTGAAAGGTTCTCAATACCACCATAGCCCGCCTCTACACAATATTGCACTAGTTCATGCCAAACTTCACCCGCAGCTACTTTCAGCCACACAAAATCTTCATCTTCCCGAATCACCTCAATCCCCTTTAGTTGAATCTTGACGACCAATCCTTCAAAGTCTTGAGTAAACAATATATTACTTCCTCCACCGAGTATCAAGATAGGTTCAGTAGTTTGAGTAAGCAATTGCTGCAAATCGGTGAGTTGGGTTACCTCAACAAATTTTCGGGCCTTGGCATCAATACCAAAAGTGTTGTGAGCTTTGAGCGATACCTCTTGCTGAATATGCATATTTACGTTTGTTGTGTATTTTGTTGGTCTATTGTTTGGGGTATTCTAAAACCCTATTCTTACGTGAGGGAGCTGTTTTCTAATCAAATTTTTTTGTTCGCGATTAAATGCATTGCGTTTGATAGTGAAAATTTTTAGCTTCAATAAAGCTCCCATATTAGGGGGCAATTTAGCCAATAGATTATTATCCAGGTAGAATTCCCGTAAATTTGTCAAGCGAGTCACTCCAAACGGAAGGCGTTTAAGTAAATTACTAGAAAGCACCAAGATGCGTAAAGATGCCATATTGGAGATATGGGTAGATATTTTCTTGATTCGATTTTGACTCAAATCTAAAAAATAAAGCGCTTTGAGGTTCCAAAACGAGTCCGGAATGGCCGTCAAGCGATTGTTACTCATTGCAAAACTTTTAAGTTTGATGAGCTGGGCTATTTCAATGGGAAGTACCGAAATCTGATTGAAAGAAGCATAAATGTGTTCTATTTTCTTGAGTTGACTGATCGATTTTGGCAACGTCTGCAACTTGTTTTTTCTTACCCAAATGGCCTTGATAGAGGCCAGATCACCGATAGAATTGGGTAAGCTTTCTAATTCATTGTTGCTCAATTGTAAAGTAACCAAGCGAGTGAGTTTCCCAATGCTTTCGGGCAGGCTTTTGAGCTTATTGTGGTGCAAATTAAATATTCTAAGTTTTTGCAAATTCCCTACATCAAGAGGCAAAGCCAATAAGTCGTTGTGTTCCAACTTAATTACTTCAAGGCTTTTGAGGCTAGTGAAAGTCTTAGGGAGACGCTTCAATGTATTGCCGTTCAAGTACAATACAGTGAGCAATTGTAAATCCCCAATTTCTGCGGGTAGTTTATTTATTTTATTGTTTTGCAAATAGAATTCCCGCAGCTTTTTCAAACTTTTGACATTACTTGGTAGACTGGTCAACTCATTTCGACTCAAGTCTAAGGTTTCTAATATTTTGAACTTACCCCAAGGAATACTTCGGAGTTGATTGTTGCTGAGCGCAACGTGGACTAGTTTTCTTAAATTGCTAAAGCTCTCGGGAAGGGCTTTTAATTGGTTGTCGAAGGCCTTCAGGTTTTCTAGTTTTTTTAGTTTTCCGATTTCTTCGGGAAGTGACTTGACCTGGTTATGGGCAATGTTCAGGTGGGTAAGGCTACGTAAACGGCCAATCTTTTTTGGAATGTTGGCGATCAGGTTGCGTTGTATGTCCAACTGTTCTAGTTGTTTTAAACTATCGATCCCTAAGGGCAGGCGTTGAATTTTATTGTTGTATAACCTCAGTATTTTGAGTTGTTTCATTTTTAACAATACCTGAGGAAATTTTTTGAATCGATTGTTACCTAAGTTGAGTTCTTCGAGTTTTTTTAGTTTGAGAATACTTTTGGGGAGGTAATTGAGACGCTGACTACTTAAGTTGAGGCGGTATACCTTGTCTTTATTTTTGAGAGCTACATTCAAATCAGTGAAAAAAGGATGAGTGATACGAGGGATTTCTTGGGCATTAGTTGATTTCCACACCCAACAACACAAGATACTCAATAAAAACAAGCGGTAAAATTTAGACATCTTAACTATGCGTTAGAATTAATGATTATGAATGAGTATACGAAATTACAAAATGATTTGATATTGTATACATTGAAGTATACCAAGAAATTTTAGCAAAATGGACATAAAATGCACTCATAGAATTCACCAATTGACTTTTTGTTTTAACTTTTCATGATATATTTGCCAACTTTGGACAAGTCACAAAAACTCCTAAACGATAAACTAATGACATACGACGAAATTGTAAGTTTACTGGGGCAAGAAAATGAGCATTTGTTTACCCACGAAAGCAAAACTATCTCAAAAGACATGTTGCACCACCCTGGGCCTAATGTGGTTGAGGATCAATTTGTGAATTCAAATCGCAGCACCCAAGTGCTTAAAAGTTTGGCTTCTTTGTACAACCACGGAAGGTTAGGTGGTACAGGTTTCCTTTCTATTTTGCCCATTGATCAAGGCATTGAGCATACAGGAGGGGCGTCTTTTGCTCCCAACCCAATTTATTTCGACCCCGAAAACATCATCAAGCTTGCCATCGAGGGAGGTTGTAATGGAGTCGCTACTACTTTTGGAAACTTGGCATTGATGTCAAGAAAATACGCTCACAAGATTCCTTTTGTAGTCAAAATCAATCACAACGAACTATTGACTTACCCAACCAAATATAATCAGATTATGTTTGGGTCTATTCGCGAAGCGTGGGATTTAGGAGCTACTGCAGTAGGAGCTACCATTTATTTCGGTTCTGAGGACTCTTCTCGCCAAATCATAGAAGTAGCCGAAGCGTTTGAAGAAGCTCACTCATTAGGAATGGCAACCATCTTGTGGTGTTACACTCGTAACTCTGCGTTCAAAAAAGACGGTACTGACTATCACGTAGCGGCTGACTTGACTGGCCAGGCCAACCACTTGGGGGTAACCATTCAAGCGGATGTGATCAAGCAGAAATTACCCGAAAATAACGGTGGTTTTTCGGCGGTTAACTTCAGCAAGCATACCCCAGCCATGTACGATCAATTGTCTTCTGACCACCCCATCGACCTTTGTCGTTATCAGGTGGCCAACTGCTACATGGGTCGCATTGGTTTGATCAACTCAGGAGGTGCTTCTGGTGGAGACAGTGATAAAGCGGATGCCATTAAAACGGCGATCATCAATAAAAGAGCCGGAGGAAATGGATTGATTTTAGGACGTAAAGCTTTCCAACGCCCATTTGCCGAAGGAGTAGATATTTTGCAAGGAGTACAAGATGTATACCTTGAAGACAAAATTACCTTGGCGTAATTATAATTACATAACAACGATTTTTATCCGTGGTGACAATGGTCATCACGGATTTTTTTTGGCAATTCAACCGCCTCAGCGTAAGATTTTGCAGTAACAATCTTACATGCTTTTTATAAATTAATTATTTCCCCTTAACTTTGGCGACCAATTTTTAGTCAGTTTTGAAGTCTAAAATGAGTAGACTTCTATGTAAAGTTTTATAAGTCAGTTATTTATAGTTTTAAGATTTGGTGAAATAGGCAATAAACAATGTGTTTTGAAAAGGCCTACACCTGTTTTTAAGATATGCTTTTGAAAACCAAAACAGCAGAACAACGGTAAATCATCGCCGATTTGTCTGAGTCCTGCCTGAAACATCAAATTACGCAATTGTTTTGATGCAGGCATCACTTGGTTTTCATTCAAAAAAACAAAAATATGGCTTGGTATAAAAGAGACAAAAAAGGGATAGTTACACCCACAGAAAACAAAAAAGAAACACCAGATGGGCTTTGGTACAAATGCCCCAAATGTAAACTGGTAACCAACTCTCGTGAGCACAAGCAAAATGCGTATGTATGCATTGGCTGCGGTTACCACACGCGAATAGGTTCCAATGAGTACTTTGATATATTGTTTGATCGAGGTGATTTTACCGAGATGGATGCAAATATGTCATCGGCGGATCCACTTAGTTTTGTTGATACTAAAAATTATCCTGCTCGGATTCAGCAGGCCGAATACAAGTCTGGTCTTAAAGATGCCGTACGTACTGCCCACGGTAAAATGAACGGAGAGGCAATTGTATTGGCAGTCATGGACTTTGGGTTCATCGGAGGATCTATGGGATCAGTAGTAGGTGAAAAAATTGCCCGTGCCATTGATTATGCCCGCGAGAAGAAAAGCCCTTTGATCATTGTTTCTAAATCGGGGGGGGCTCGCATGATGGAGGCTGGATATTCGTTGATGCAAATGGCAAAAACTTCGGCCAAGTTGGCTTTGTTGGCGGAAGCCAAAGTGCCGTTTATTTCTTTATTGACCGACCCTACCACGGGAGGTGTTTCGGCGTCTTTCTCTATGTTAGGAGACTTTAATATTGCAGAACCAGAAGCCTTAATTGGCTTTGCTGGGCCACGTATCATTCGTGAAACCATTGGTAGAGATTTACCCGAAGGATTTCAAACCTCAGAGTATTTGCTAGACCATGGCTTTTTGGATTTCATCGTGAATCGTACCGAACTCAAAAGCAAACTTACGAAGTTGCTGAAAATGCTTCAATAGTGTTGCTTTTGGATAAAATAATTCAGAGCTCGTAGTATGTCTTATACTACGGGCTTTTTTTGTTGTTTTCCGTGTTTTCTGTTGTTTTTTATTTGGGAGAAGAGACTTTTGGAGCAATGAATACGTATTTTATTGGTTGATAGTGCTATAAAATAATAGTCCAATGCTGTTTCTTAAGACATCATTTAGACTATTAATCATGATAAACCAGTGGCTTATATTCGCTTACTCGCGTTGTTTTCAAAATGATTTAAATTTATAATGGATAATCAAATTTGACTGAAATAGCTGGGGAGTATTAATGTAACAATATAATGCCCGAAAAATTTATGAATATGCTTATAAAACCTCTGATAACGTTATCCCTTTTACTAGGTTTATTTGTACAGGCGCATAGCCAAGTGTATCATCGAAAGTTGCCTTCAGATGACTTTTTCAAAAAAATAGTAGGGTCTTGGAGACTCAAGGACACCCCTACGGTGGAACAATGGACTAAATCTTCTTCGGGAGTGTTTCAGGCCAGGGTGCTCGATCTTAAAACGGGTGACAGTCTCTTGACCGAGACCATCAAAATAGTATATGATTTTGGCGAAGTGTACTTTGAAGCCAAGGTGTTCGACCAAAACAAAGGAAAACCAGTGCGTTTTCAACTAATCAAGCAACGGAAAAAACGGGTCAGGTTTGCAAATAAAACCCATGACTTCCCCCAATACATCGAGTACAAACTCATGAACAAAAACAAGCTTACCGTCCAAATTAGTGGGATAGCGGGGAATCGCATGCGTAAAATTAATTTTGAGTACGAACGGGTACAATAAATGAATCAATTGCCTGCCTAGGAGTTTGTTTGATGTGGTGAACGTGCCTTCTTTGGACACCGAGGCCAGGTAATGGTTGCTCAATGCTTTAGACATTTGCTATGGTCAAGGTATCTCAAAAAATTAGTAAAATAAGATAAATCATATGCAAAACCGTGTATTGTATTTTTCTAGTCCAGGGTGTTCGGTATGCCACGTACTGAAACCCAAAGTAAAGCAACTGGTACAAGTTCGCTACCCCCACCTGGAGTGGCAGGAAATCAACATTGCCGAACAGCGTGAAATGGCTGCTCAATACCGAGTATTTACGGTTCCAGTACTCATTATAGAGCTAGAGGGCAAGGAATACGTGCGCCTCATCAGGGCTTTTTCATTGGGTGAAGTACAAGAAAAAACAGATCGGATATACGCACTATTGTTTGATCATTAATTTGTCTATATTGTTCAATATTTGCTGAGTTTGGTGACATTGCCAAAATAAATGTCCAGATTTAGAATAAATCAGACAGTTATTGCGAAACTGTTACTTAGGCAAAAATTTTGTGCTAATTCATTCCAGTCGTTTAAACAAACGAAACTATCAACATTCGGTAAAAACATATGGAACATCACATATACAAGAAAAAAGAACTGATCAAAGGCGGTTTTTTGAAGAGTTTGGTTGGGCAAAAAGTAAAAGAAAATGCCCTGATTGAGATTAATAACTTGTTGGCAGAAAAAGAATTGACAAGCATTACAGTAGACGAAATCCAAAATATTGCTGCCAAGTACAAGGTCAATCTGGAAGGAGAATTTAATAGCGAAGTGTTGGTGTTTTATACCAATTACCTTAAGAGTTGTTTAGACGACAAATACCTGTCAGACGAAGAAATAGCCGATCTAAAACACCTTAAGTTTATTTTGGGGATCAACGATAGAGAGGTAGATGAGATTCATACCGAACTGGCAGGTCAAATATATAAAACCGAGGTAGAAAAAGCGATTGAAGATGGAATGCTGGATGACGATGAGAAACAGTTGATGGAAAAACTTCAGAACGACTTGAAATTGCCTACTGATGTTGCCGAAAAAATTTACCAAACCAGTGGTCAGGAGTTGCTCAACAACTTTATGAACAATGCGATTTCTGACGAAATGCTTTCCCCAGAAGAAGAAGCCGAATTACAAAAAATTGCCCAAAACCTCAACGCTGAAGTAAAACTTGATTCTGCCACCCGAGCCAATTTGGATAAGTATAAGCTTTTTTGGCAAATTGAAAATGACGAAATTCCTGAAATTGAGGTCAATATTGGTTTGCCCCGTAAAGAAAAATGTTATTTTCAAACCCAGGCCGATTGGCTTGAGCATGCCATAGAACCAGATGTGGACAACAATACCCGTTCGGGCCTAAGAATTAAAATTGCCAAAGGTGACTACTGGCGAAATATCAAGAAAAAAGAAAAAACGTTGAATGAAAAGGAGTGGAACCATATTGATACGGGGAACTTATATCTGACCAACAAAAAAATTATTTTTAAAGGAGCGAAAGGAGATAAAATCATCTTGTTGAATCGAGTAACCGAATTTGAGGTTTTTGTCAATGGTATTTTTCTGGAAAAAGAAAAAGGCATCAACCCTTTTCTCAACTTCACCTCTAATACCGACATCTTTGCAATGCTATTAGGAAAGGCCATCAGCCAATTGAACTAACGAGTGCTTCCAAATAAAACCAATAAAAGGTTGTGTTTCTCCAAAGAAATACAACCTTTTGTGTTTTGAATGCGTACTTTATTAATTACCCTCCTTAATTTTCCATTTTTCCTCTTTTTTAACCAAAATATCCTGTAATCTTAGTACGCTTCTTGCGCCTGTAACTTTTTTTGGATTAATTGAAAGGGCTTTTTGTAATATTTTGAGCTTGAATTGTGTAAATGCAGGATACAGGTAGTGTGCATAATGCTCTGATTATGAGTAGATTAATGATTGAAGTAACGTGACTTTGAGTGCTTCATTCAAACAATTCAAATTTTGCTTCGTTGTTACATTACCCTGTAAGATTTTTGCTTTACATTCTTTTTTAGTATTTAATTTCTTGAAAAAAAGTATTGCAGAATGATTATTTGACAATTGCAAAAAAAACAATTTAATTATTTGTAATAGATTTACCGTTAATAAGACAGAAGAACAAATCAACAATGCATATGAATCAGGAAAATCACAAGAAAAATTTTATCAGTCAATTGATTAGAATGGAAAACGATTATTTAATTGGTGAAAACAACAATCACGAAGAAGCTTCGCAAAGCAAAGCTGATGAGAAAAGTCAAGAGTGGTTTGATGTGTTGAATCATCAGTTGGACAACGGTGATGCATAATAATTGACGTAAGATTTTTCTGAATATATTATACAAACGAGTTGTACAAACCTTACAACTTTTAGATTTAATAAAAACACCCCATTATATTACATTGAGCCAGAGGCCTTAGTTGCTTCTGGTTTTTTTGTGGATTGCTGTCATCAATTGCTCAAGCTGCTTCATTAGACTTGTTTTCAAAAATCACCTATCACCAACCAATCATCACTTTTCTTTTGATATTTTATGGTAAATAAGTATCATTATTTTGATAAGTGAACAAAATTGTGAAAAGTAGTGTTGGTTTTACAGTGTAATCTTATTATAATTGCTGAGAGCATCGAGCTCTTCCACTTCAATGGAGAACATTAAGCACAACATATTACCCTCTTATTATTATTATCACCGATTTAGTTTCTGTTATTGGTGGTGCTAAGACACTATTCTCCTAAATCTAACTTACCACTTATCTGGTAAACTCTCAACAAAATCTTTTTCTTAATAGTACAAGTTAAGTTGCTCATCAAGTAAGCATTCAACAACAAACATTATATATATTAAAACCCCAAAAGTATTTTCCTATGAAACTAGAGTTAGACATCCAACCCTTACAAAGCTGGGCTCCCCACGAGAACCGGCCTTTGATCATCTCTGGCCCATGTAGTGCAGAATCAGAAGAACAACTGGTAAGCACTGGGAAACAATTGAAAGAAATAGGCATCGATGTATTAAGAGCGGGTATCTGGAAACCCCGTACCCGGCCCAATAGCTTTGAGGGATACGGAGAAAAAGCCCTACCTTGGTTACAAACTGCCAAGAAAGAGTTGGGTTTGCCGGTAACCATTGAGGTAGCCAATCCCCAACATGTAGAGTTGGCTCTTAAGCATGATGTAGACATCCTATGGATTGGAGCCAGAACTACAGTAAACCCTTTTAATGTGCAAGAGTTGGCCGATGCGTTGAAAGGTGTAGATATACCGGTGATGATTAAAAACCCAGTAAATCCAGATTTGAACCTTTGGATTGGGGCCATCGAGCGTATTTATAACGCTGGTATCCGTAAAATGGCAGCGATTCACAGAGGATTTTCTGCTTTTCAAAAAACCAAATTCCGCAACGAACCTACCTGGCAAATTCCGATTGAGCTCAAAACCATTTTGCCCAATATGCCTATTATTGGGGACCCCAGCCACATAGCAGGCCGCCGTGACTTGATTCAGGAAGTATCTCAAAAATCATTGGACTTGAACCATGATGGTTTGATGATTGAATCACACCGTGACCCTGACAATGCGATGAGCGATGCCAAACAGCAAGTAACTCCTACCTCACTAAAAAATATTTTGGGAGGATTACAAACTCGTATTTCCCGAGGTGAAGCCAACGACGCAGTATTCATCAACCAATTAGAGGAGCTACGCAAGCAAATTGACAATGTAGACCGGGAATTGATCAAGAATCTTAAAACCAGAATGAATTTGGTAGAGCAAGCGTGTGAGTACAAGTTACAAAACAACGTGACCATTTTTCAGGTAGAACGATGGAACGATATCTTCCGTAGCCGATCGGAATGGGCCAAGAAGATGGACATCAAAGAAGATTTTGTATCAGAAATTTATAAATTAATCCACATTGAATCTATCCGAAGCCAAACCGAAGTAATGGTAAAGCGAGAGTCGGTAACTAAATAGTTGATAATAATCGATAATGAATGACTGGTTAAAAAAAGAGGTTATCTTTACTCAAAAAAGATGACCTTTTTTTATGCAAACTGATTGGCAAAAAATACGCAAGAATTACCCCGCAACCGAAAACTACACTTATTTCAATACCGCCAGTTGTGGGCTCATGACTACTTCAGCAACCGCCTGTAACCAAGACTACCAACAGGCGCTTGGTGAGCAGGGCAGTGTATATCGCGATACACTATTTGCTGAAATGCAAAATGTAAAAGAGGTAGTAGGGGACTTTATTGGAACGAAGGCAAAAGACATCGCACTGATTCCAAATTTCTCTAGTGGTATCAATTACATCGTTCCCATGCTCAAATCACTGGGTTCGGTATTATTAATTGAAAACGATTATCCTTCGCTTACGTTTCCCTGGCAATTGCACCAATATGATGTACACTGGGTGCCTCAAACCCCACAAGCTACCATTGATTTAGACCAAATTGTTCACAAATTACGAACAGATTCCATTCAAATACTGGCGATTAGTTGGGTACAGTACCTCACTGGTTTTCAAGTAGCTATGGATGAGTTGAGCAAAGTCTGTGTCGAGCATGGTGTTTTGCTTATTGTAGACGCTACTCAAGCATTGGGAGCAGTACCCATTGACTTACAAAATACCCATATTGATATTCTGATCAGCAGCTGTTATAAGTGGGCTACGGCTGGTTTTGGCAATGGTATTTTATACATTCACCCTGATGTAGTGGCTCGGTTTGAAACCCCGGTGATTGGCAAGGGCAGCACTGGCTTGTTTGAAGGAGTATATCAGCCCGAACAAATGAAACTACAGGCCCGAATATTTGAGGTGGGACATTATAACTATGGGGCATTTTTGACATTACGTCAAGCGCTTCAAGAGTTGACTGAAATAGGGCAGGAGGCTATTTACAATCGTGTGCAAGAGTTGACGCACTATTTCCAAGCAGGGTTACCTCAAAAGTATAAGTTAATTTCAGATAATGATCCTCATTATGCTACCGGGATTGTGGCCATCCAAAGCGAAAACAAGCAACTCATAGATACCCTCAAACAAGCAAATATCATTGTATCAGCGAGAGGGGAGGGGCTGCGAATTAGCCTGCACTTTTATAATACTTTAGAAGAGGTAGATCGCTTGCTGGAAGTGTTAGAGAAAGGATAGTTTTTTTAGTTAGGAGTTGGTAGCTTTCTTTAGTCCATAGTCCACGGTCGATAGTCCATAGTTTTTCTTTAGTTAGTAGTTGGTAGTCATTAGTTCGTAGTTTTATTTAGTCCATAGTCCACGGTCGATAGTCCATAGTTTTGCATCGCTTCGCGCAACCATTTAACAATGAGCGTAGGTACTGTGATAAATATACGAGCGGAACAATGTAGCAATAGAAAAAATGCAACAATCATAACATTACAACTGAATACCAATGACTGTGATGTCATCTCGTTGGTCGGCATCTTGCTGGTGAGCGGCCAATCTTTCAGCCAAAATTTGTTTTTGAGTATCGAATGGCAAATTATAATTTTCCATAATGATATGTTTTAGATACTTTTCGCCGAAACGTTTACGACGAGGGTTGGGATTATCTAAAATACCATCAGTAGTAAAGTATATCTTGGTTCCTTTCTTGAGCTGAATGGTTTGGTCAGAGAATGTTCGGTAGCTTTCTCGTTGCCAACCACCAATTGATTTTCGATCTCCTTTGATGGTTTTCATTTCACCGTCTTCTTCTATGTAATAAATATTTTGCTTGGCTGCGGCAAATGTAATATTGAACATGTTGTCGGGTTTTTTCTCAATAGAAGCCATACTGATCACCATTCCATCCCCTGAATTGGCCTCTGCCTGACGCAATCGGGCCCGAATACCCATGTGTACGTTTTCCAAAATTTTACCAGGAGCTAAAATTTTACGTTCGCTAATGGTACGGTTCAATAAGCTACTCCCAATCATAGACATCAACGCCCCCGGTACACCGTGGCCAGTACAGTCAACAATGGCCAAATAAACCGTATTCTCAGATACCTGACGAAACCAGTAGAAATCACCCGATACGATGTCCTTGGGCATATACAATACATAATAGTCCGAAAAAGCATTGTCCATTTCTTCCTTTTTAGGCAAAATGGCCGTCTGAATGTTTTTGGCGTAGTTGATACTGTTGGTAATCAACTTGTTTTTAACTTCCAGGCTACGGGTTTTATCTTGCAATGCTTCCTGAGTAGTCTGCAACTCTTCCATATTTTGGCGGAGTTCCTCCTCAGTAGTTTGTAACTGATTGATGGTATCTTTGAGTCCCTGCTCTTGAGAGCGAATCTTTTCGTAAGCTTTTTTGAGTACCCGCTCGTTAGCCGCCATTTTTTTGTTTTTGCGCTCTAGTTCGTCCTTGGCTTCTTCCAATACATTGGATTGTTTCAGAATTTCCTCATTTTTTTGACGAATTTCCGTTTCACTTTCCTTCACTTGTTCGTAGGCCATTTTGAGTACTTTCTCGTTGGCCGCCAATTTTTTATTGGCACTTTCCAACTCGAGTTGTTTGCGCTCCATCGCCTCCTGAGTCGCTTTGAGCTCCTCCATATTTTGACGCATTTCTTCTTCTTGAGCCTTCAGTTCCTCATTTTTTTGCTTGATCTCCAATTCACGGTCCCGGGCTTTTTTGTACGCCTTTTTCAACACCTGTTCGTTGACTTCAAGCTTTTTCTTGGCTTTCTCGAGTTCTCGTTGTTTTTCACTCATCGCCTCTTGAGTAGCCTGAAGCTCTTCCATGTTTTGACGCATTTCTTCTTCTTGAGCCAACAGCATTTCGGTTTGCTCTGTTTTTTCCTCGAGCGATTTTTCTATCTGTTTCTTCTGCTCTTCAATTTGTTGCGTCTTAAATTCTACCTCTTTTTGAGCTGCTTCAAGCTCTTTCATTCGATCTTTGAGCGTTTCCTCTTTGTCGCGTAGTGCTTGTTCCGATTCTTGAGATTTTCGTAGGAGTTTGGTGGTTTTTTCGTTGGATTTTACGCTAGAAATGGTAACAGCAATGGCTTCGGCAAGTTGTTTTACAAACTGTACCTCATAATCTTGAATGGAGTTGAAAGAAGCAACTTCCAATACTCCCTTTACTTGCTCTTGCACAATCAATGGTACAATCAAAACATTCTTGGGGCTTGATTTGCCCGATACCGATTTGATGTATCCATAATCGTCTGGAACATTGGTAATATGAATACTTTCTTTTTGACGAAATGCTTGTCCAGTAAGCCCGTCATGAATACTTAACCTTTCTTTTTGGGTGTCTTGGTCAAATCCATAGGCTGCCAAGAATATAAGTTCTTCGGGATTATCGTCCGACAATTGATAAATGATGCCTTGGAGTGCATTCAAGTATTTTACTACTTCCAGAATTACCTCATTGCCTACTTCTTTGAGATCGTCTTGAGTACGCAAAATGCCGGAAAAATGGGCCAGACCTTGATTTACCCATTTATTTTTATCTTGTTTCTCGGCACTCACTTTCAAGTTATCCCTCATTTTGATCAAAGTGGTACCCAACACAATGTCCTTATCAAAGGCAATTTCGGTATCGTAGTTTCCGGTTCCCACCCGGTCGGCAAAACTCACCATTTGGTCTATGTTGCGCGTCAATAAATTGATCTCAGTCGTAATCTGCCCAATTTCATCCTCGATGTGGGTAGGGATTTCGTCAGGCGTATTGCCTTTCATCAGTTGTTTTACGTGATTTTGGAGGGTTTTTAAACGTCTCTCAATATGTATCCGGGATAGGAATGTAATCACAATCACGCTGACCACCAAAATGATGACTCCAACCACTACAAACCACCAAATAAGTTTGTTGGCGTGATTTAAGAGTTTGCCAGGTATTTCATAAAGCAACACCAGGTAATTATCTTGCCCGGTATTGTTCAAAGCCACTTTGCCGGTAGCATAAATATTATTATCAACCTCAATCGCCCGGTTTTCAGGGGATTTTAGCAGCATTGCCACCTCACTGGGATAAGCATTCAACGAATCTTTATCGTAGGAAGTCTTTTGCCAAAGTATGGTATTATTGGCATTGTATATCATCGTGCCATAAGGGCCCACCAAAGACAAACGAGTATACACATTGTTTTTGTGCTCAAGATTGTCATCCTTTTCCCATTGCTGGAGCTCATTCAATAATGGGCGTAATTCCAGTTTGGCCACAATCATCCCCCAATGTTTAGACTCCCCATCCATAATTGGAGTAGCATACAACATAGTGGGATTACCAAGCGCGTTCAGGTTCTCTTGACTATTGGCGCCCAAGTTAGGTAAGGTATGATAAAAATCGCCTCGGGCCAACTGTCTGGTTTGAGCGAAAAAACCTTCATTACGGCAGTTTTTGAGTTCTTGATCATCGGCGAAAGAGGCTTTCCCCTTTAGATTAGAAGAGACTTTGATGACTTCTTTGCCGTTGAAATCGATAAAACGAATGGTACTGAAAACCTTACGGGAACTGGCAAATTGAGTAAAAGTATGCTTCAGATCAATCAGTAGCTTTTGATTGCTTTTGCGAACTCCCACTAAGGGCAAAGTATCTTTACGTTGCCTAATAAGATCTTTGAGTTGGGGAAGTTTGCTTAGAAATAGTAAATCTTGCCTGGCTTGGGTGAAATAATTTTCAAAACGTTTTGCTTCACTTTTAATCTCACTGTTGGCTTTTTTCTTGGCCTGCGCATGAAGCGTGTTTGTGGTTTCTTTGGTGGAAATCCAACCATAGGTCACAACGGCAATCACTAGCAATAAGGCTATAAAAAATGCTAATCTTCTACTTATATTACGAAATAAAAAAAACTTCGACATTTTAAAACGGATGACTCACCAAAATAAGTTAAATGATAAATAGTAATTTAGTTGGTTGTGTAATTGTTTCGCCAGTATTACTTATGTAAAAAGTCGTGCCATAATTTTATTTGCTTGCCATTACCTTACATAAGTGCTTAGATATATCAATAATTTAAAAAACAGTTGATCATTTATCAAAATTCTATTCACTGTTTTTGTTTGAACAATATTCGTCTATCTTTTATAAAAGTAATACAAAAAACCATTAGTGAGCGGTACATTATTTGTCAAGTCTTCCCAAGAATTCTAATA
>CALDJV010000049.1 GCA_937899305.1 uncultured Cytophagaceae bacterium | reverse complement strand
CCCTAAGTTTGATGAAAATTGAAATACCTTGGTTCTGGACCTGACGGAGGAGATGGATTGGAAGTGGTTTTGGAGCGAGTTGCTAAGAAGTAGTAGTGACCCGATTTAAATTGAAAAGTGGGCAAAAAATGTCCGTTTGAAATGCTTATCCATAGTATCTATTTATGTAAAACAAAACCAATGATACATATGGCAACGAAAGCAATGCTTCATCTACTGATTTTAATCTTCAGTATAAGCTGTACTCAGCGTAAATTAATTCGTATTTATGAGGTAGAGATAGGTTTTGATAAAATAACCCAAGAATATATCTCAGTACGTAAAAACTACGAAGATCCAGTGGCGGAATACCCAAGAATAGATGATATTACCCCAGTGAACACCAGAAATACCAAGGCTTTTCAAATCAATTATGAGTGTTTTAGCCAAGAAAATGGGAAAGAAGTCATATGGGCCCAATCTTCTCTTTGGATAGAGTTTGGGCAGGTCACTATCAAAGGAGCACTGCATTGGTTTCCAATCAGATTTACAAGAAAAAGTGATGGGGGAGGATTGGAGATTATATTAGAAGAAACGCCTACTTTTGAACTAAGACTTGAGAGTAAAGATGATTTAGAAATTTCTTTAGATTTCCAGTTTGAACCAGGTAGGAGGGTGGGATATGCAGTGGTTGATGGTAATATCACGTCTTATATGACAGGACCCATCCTGAAAGATGATGTAGATATTTATTGGAAAAGTACTGCTGGAAAACTAAAGATGTATACCAAAGGTAAACCTATGAATGTGAACTATCGCTTTCCTAAAGATGCTGTCAAAGATAAAACCATTCAAGAGGTATTTGATACTAATAAAAAAGTGTGGAGGAGAATGCAAATCACTTTAAAATAAAAATAATGTTCAAATCTCACCCAAATCAACTACTGGGCTGCTTTATTGGCGGAATGATTGGGGATGCAGTTGGGGGCATTTTTGAAAATAATGTACCCAATAATCAAGGTGACATTGCGTTGACCCATGCTCATTGGCAAACCACCGACGATACCCAATTGACTTTGGCCACCTTGGAATCTATGGTTGCCCAGCAAGGAGTATTTCCCGCAAAAATTGCCCAACGGTTTCTGAAGTGGTTTCAGCAAAAAAGACTGGTCGGTCTGGGATCGGCCACGCTACAAGCATTACAGGGGTTGCAAGTAGGCGGACACTGGGCATTGGTGGGGCGTAGTGGTGAGTTTGCTGCCGGAAATGGAGCGGCCATGCGTATTGCTCCATTGGCTTTTGTATTAGACCCCGGGTTGGATCGCACCCTCATCAAAGATGTATGCAACATTACCCATAAAAACGATGAAGCTTATGTTGGGGCTTTGGTGGTATTGTTAGCCATTCACGTGCTTGTGGCTGATTTATGGACTGATAACGACACTTGGTGGAACACTCTCATTCAAGCATTGCCCGATACCAAGGTACGAGATGGGTTAAAACTGGCCAAACAATTTCCTGACCTGAGTATTGAGTTGTTTGCGGCCAATTTTGGCAACTCGGGGTATGTAGTAGAAACTGTGCCTTTGGCTTTATTTGCGGCGAGTAAAGTCAAAGACTTGGGTTTTGAAGCCATGTTGCAAGCCATCATTCGAGCGGGAGGCGATACCGATACCATTGCTTCCATTGCGGGTCAAGTAGCAGGTACTTGGTTAGGGTTGGATAATTTACCTCAAAGCTTATTAGCAAAAGCCAAGGAAATGCAGGAGTACGCAATGTTTACAGAACTATTGGAGTGATCAGAACGCATTTGTTATCTTTGAAAAAGATGAAAGAAAAATTTATGATTCAATTTGGTACTCATTTCCTGAAAAAAGTATTTTGGTTTATCTTTTTGGGATGTATGAACTATACTTTGTCACAGGCTCAAACTCAGGCAAGCTTCAAGACATTGTTAGAAAAAGGGAAGGCCGAGTTTAAGAAGCCTCACCAAGATCAAAACTATGCTCAGGCAGTGATTTATCTCACCAAAGCGCTACAATTACAACCCCAGCATGCCGAAGCTCGATATTTTTTAGGGTATGCCTACGATCGATTTAACTCCAAAGATGGCGAAAGTATGAATCAGGGCTTGTTGTCTACTACCCAGAAAGCGAGTAGTCAGTTTGAGCAAGTAATAAAACTGACCAAGGGGAATTACCAAGGCGAAAGGGTGGTACTGGGGCCTCAGTCTAAAATCTCGGCCATTTGGGGAAGCATGGCCATGGCTTATCAATTTCAGAACAAAAAAGATTCGGTCATTTGGGCTTTGCAAGAAGGGAAACGAAGAGGAGGTTTTGGGAAATTTTTACGAGCGTTTAATCAACTTTTGTTAGATAATTGTAGCAAAAATGCAGTGTTGTTGGTTGCAGGCGACAATATCTTTTTCCCTTTGATGTATCTGCAAAAGGTTGAAAAGTACCGTACAGATGTAACTGTAATGGATGTGGGGTTGTTAGCGGCTTCCTGGTACCCTAAAATGCTACAAGAACAGCAAGCAATTGATTTTGGGCTGCCTGCCAAAACGCGTGATCAACTACAGTATTGTCGTTGGCAAGACTCCACCATCACAATTGGTCAGTTTTCTTGGGTGGTCAAGCCTAGTTATGGAAGAAGGTATTTGTTGCGACACAATCGTCTATTATTGAGCTTTTTACAAACCTATAAGTTCAAACAAGATGTGTTTATGAGCAACGGCATGAGCAGAGCAGATCAGCTAAGTTTGCGAGATAAGTTAGTAAGTTATGGTGGGCTTAAAAAGATAGACCATCGGCAACAAGGGAGGTTACCTGTTGATCAGTTGCTTAAGAATACCGAGCAGTTTTTTAAGCTTTTGAATTTGGCCAAACCTTACAACCAGGATGAGCAATTTTTTGTTACGAACATTGGTTTACAGCCTTTGTTTTTGTGCCAGGAATACTTGCGTATAAACGATAAAAAATCAGCAAAACGATTTCTCGATTTGCATCAAAAGTACCTGCCTATTTCTAAATATCCTTTCAAGGACAAAGAGATTAAAGCCTATTTTAAATTACTGAAAAAACAACTGGAGTAGATATAGGTTGAAGACCAATGCTGTTTCCATAAGCCATGTTTTATGCTTTTAACGCTCGCTTTTGAAACATGGATCGTACTGATCAGACGGATTTTCGCCGATCATTGGTGAAAATCCGTGTTACCGGAGCCTGGCCAATTTGAAAGACTATGATGATAAAATTTAAATTGAACACCTATGTTACCTTTTAGAAATTGAGAAAGTATTAAAGGAATAAAAAAATGTATGGCGTGTACTACAATATGCTTTGTTTGGTATTCAAAAGCTTTCAGGCTTCTCTTCCACTTCACAGCATTCAATCTGGGTGCCCGATTTGGTGATCTTGGGGCTCAGGTAAGGGATATTGAGATTGAGGCCGCGTACGATGAATATACAGGCCAGGGCAATGGCGATTGCTGGGGTGGCTTTTTTATGGATGAGATGGCGGGTTTTGGGCTTGACTCGATTGCCCGCCCAGGTAATGACAAACATCAGCGGAAAGGTGCCAAGCCCAAAGCAAAGCATGTACAACATGCCTTGGCCAATGTGACCCATTGCAATGGCTCCTGCCAAAGCCAGATACACACTACCACAGGGCAAAAAACCATTGAGCATACCGCGAAAGATACTAGATTCTATCTTTTTTTGGTACAACTGAGCGTAAAAACGTTGCTTAAACCAACGATTACCCTGGTGTACAAACCTGAGCAAGTTTGCTTGGCGCGTTCTGACTTTGGGCAGGGCATACATCGCCAATAATACGATGCCTACCGTAATGGAGAGGAGTTGTTGCGAAGAAGATAGCACGATTCCCCGACCCAACAGACCTACCAGGAGGCCCAAAAGGGTATAAGTGATGACCCTACCCACATTGTAAAAGAAGGGCATCAACCAAGGGTTTTTGCAATGGGGATTGGTAGCAGTGGCCCCCAGGGCAATAGGCCCGCACATGCCTACGCAATGAAAACTACTGACTAGGCCAATCACAAAGGCCGTATACAAAAACATAAAATGTAGATTTTAGGGATGAGCATTGTGATAGATTACCTATCCATAAAATACATTTATTTGGTAAAATGTTTAATTTTTTTTAGAAAAAATAGTATAAAATCAGTAAAAATGAGGGTTGCTACATGAATATGTAGGCCAAGCCAATGGAAAAAGTGACATTAGGGAGCAATCAGAAAATAAAGTACGTAAAGTTTAGGTAGAGATTTTGTGTAGGTACGAGGCATTTTTTGAAGTAATAGCTTTGGCTATTGCTGAAAAAAATAACAAAGTACCTGCGAAAAAGCTCACTTAAGAATGCGTATACTATTTCTTGTTTGTTCCCTTACTTCTCTAATAAAAAAATCATCCGTTCCGAATCACTGGCCTCAAAGGCCGTAAAATCGTAATCACCAAGCGTTTGTACCAAACGCAAGGAAGTAGCTTCGAACCATTCCTGAAACTGTTCATAGGTGATGATTTTGCGTCGTTCTTCAAAAAAGAAATCCTGGTCCGCGTCGTGAAAATGAATGCCTTTGATAAGCATCCCCCGCTCAATTTTTTTGGTAATCTGGAACTTAATGCCTTGTACCACCGCCAGTTCATAAGGCATCATGTTGAGCTGGTATACATAAGGATTGATAAAATCTAGCAGAAATCGCCCGCCTGGTTTGAGCATTGTGTGCACTGCCTCCAATGCTTTGAGGTTTTCAGCCTCTTCGGCATAAAAACCAAAGCTGGTAAAAAGATTCAGTATAATGTCAAAGTGGTTTTCTACGTAAGGAATCCGCATGTCCTGTTCCACAAAACGGAGCTTATCGTGGGCAAATTTTTTTCCATATTTTAGATTGTCAGCTGAAATATCCAATCCAGTCAAATCTAACCCTTGTTTGGCAAGGTAGATGGCGTGTTTGCCTTTGCCACAGGCCAAATCGAGTATTTTATCAGATGAATTGACTTGTAAGAAGTCGATCAATTGATCTAAAAAACGTTGGTTTTTTTGATAATCGCGGTGTTTATATAATATGTGAAAATAAGGCGAGCTAAACCATTGATTGTAGGGGGTATCAGCTCGTTCATTTAACGAGGAATCGTTATTATAGACCATACAGCACAAGTTCTAAAGGGTAAGTGTGTTTAAATAATAGCAAACAAATATAGCCAATTAATTTTACGTTATATTTTGATTGTTACAATAAACCCTTGTCCTAAAATACGTGTGTAATAAATTGAGAGAAATTAGATAGGTAGTGACTCAGCGTATTTGGCGATGGTGAGTACCAGATGTATTTAGGTATGGTGTGATCAATCGCATTTGCCTCTGAGGACAAAAATTGCAGGTGTTGATTTGTTCAAACACCTGCAACGGTGAAAAATCACATCACCCTTTTGATCTCTCGAAGGAGCTTTTTGGTATCCTCAAAGCTTTTTCCTTCTTTTTTGGCAAGTCTTATAGATTCTTTTGCTACTTTTTTGGCTTGTTTATAACGTTTTAGTTTGTAAAATAGGTGGGCTTGAGTGTAGGTATTAAAAGATCTTTTGTCGATTTTTATTGATTTTTCGACCCAATACAATGCTTTTTTTAGATACGACTGCTCCTCAAATTTTTGCGCGTAATCGGAGGCAATCCGATTGAGCTCGTGGACATCATTGCAGTAGTTATCAAAATAATCATAAGTATATTGAAAGCTTTGGGCTTGGTTGCGTGCATAGAATAAATGCTTGGTTCTGGCTATGCGTCTAGGAGCGTCCGTACCAAAAAAAACTTGAAGCTTCTTGATAAAAGCATCCAGTTTACTTTGGTCATTAGAACGAGCCACTTCCTCCACTCCTCGGACTAATCTTTGGAGAATATATCCATTGACCTTGTTCGAACCATTTGTTTTTATAAACCTTTCTTTGTTGGCAAATACATAGGAAAAAATGTTAGATAAAGCACTTCGCTCATATTTTTGAATTAATATCCAATTATCTTCGTTAGACCAATCTCGTTTGTCTATTTGTTCAAAATACAGGCGCATTGGTTGAGTAAGTTTTTCCTTCGCATCTCCCAATGCCTCGATATAATTTTTCAGGAATTGGCCACCTCGCTCACCTTTATTGAATTTTTGTTTGAGTTTGTACAATTGCTTTTCAGAATCTAAACCATTACCTGCTCGTTTGATCAATGTTTGGGCAGTACTGGCGCCTTTCGTTTTATGTACTAATTCTCCTTGAGGATTAAAGTACAACATAGTAGGGTACTCTACTACTTTGTATTTTTTTGCAAATTTGACTCCTTCGCCTTTTTCCATATCAAACTTGTAAGACACATAGTACTTGTTAAAAAAATCGCCTACTTTTTTTTGAGGAAAGATGTTTTTATCGAGCCATTTGCAAGGGCCACACCAAGTAGTGTAAGCATCTACAAATATGTACTTTTTTTCAGCTTTAGCCTGTGCTTTGATTTTTGCCCAGCTTCCTTTACGGAAGTTGATTCCTTGAGCATTGAGCGCAAGGGTTTTGATTGACAATAGGGTGATTAATAAAAGCAAACATTTTTTCATTGATAGCATTCTGTTAGAGTTTTGATCAATATTATTTTATAATGAATGACTCAGTAAAACGGAAAAAGTAAAGTAATTCAAATTTGGTGTAATATCCTGTTACTAGGCGATTGTAAAAATCGTCGCGTAGCCAAAGCTACGGGGCTATTTTTACAAGAAGCATGGTAGCGAGATATTAGCCAGATGGATTAGGTTATTTTAGTAGTTTTACTCAGCAAAGCTACTAAAATAATTTAGGCTCTTCTATAAGATCAAGGTTTTCAACATTTGCTTAACTTTTAGTAGTTGCACCTCTTTCAGCACTGATCTTTTAGAGATCATATTCTGAGACTCTTTTTGGTTGGGGAGAGACTATAGTTATCAGGTGAGGGCTATTTTCCTTTTGCTTTAGAGATTTGGGTCTTCTCATCCGCGAATCAGTGTCTGCTTTTTGAAAATCTGATCACTTGGTGAGCATACTGAAGCGAGGCGGGAAGAAATCAATGTAGAGGAATCGATCGCGTTATTTTTTGATTTCAATTATACCAAAGCCGCATACTTCTCCGGATCTTCTTCAAAGGCCACTTTGCAACCCGTACAGCAAAAATAGTATTGTTCATCATTGTGTTCTATCACGTATTTGGCAGTGGCTTTGTCTACCATCATGCCGCATACTGGGTTTTTAAACTGGTCAATTTCCTGAGCAATACCAGATCCGTTTGTTTGAAGCGCTTGACTTGAGTATAGGGTGGTTTGGGCATTCAGCACAAAATCTTTATGGCGTAACTGGGCAATGATTTCAGCCAGTATACTCACTGCAATCTCTTCAGGAAGTCGCCCCCCAATGTCTAAGCCCGCCGGCGCTTTGATGCCATCAATTTTTTCTTGAGGAATGTCTCGGTGTTTCAAATAGTCGAAAACGGCAGCAGCTTTCTTTTTGCTCGCCACAAAAGCCACGTAAGGAAAGTTGAGTTGGGTAGCCATTTCCAGGGCCTCTTCATCATAAGTACCTTGGGTAGACACCACCATAAAGGTATAAGGAGTAATGGTAAGGTCTTTTTGTAAATCTTCGGCGTGAAACCGGGTATACAAGCGGTCTACCTGCTTGAATTCGGTCAACTTTACGTCAGGAGCCATCACCGAAACCCGGTAATCAATGGCTTTGGCCAGTTTTGTCAGGGCTTGGGCCACGGGCGATTTGCCCAGTATCACAAGATGTGGTTTGGGAATCATGGGCTCGATGTAGACTTCCAAAGTGCCTTCACTGTGGCAATTCATATTGTATTTCACTACTCCATCTTCAGTTTCGGTGGTCCCATCCGGACTAATCTTGACCAGACGAGGTTTACCATCCCTGATAGATTTGCGGGCTTCGTTGATCACGGCAGGTTGCGAACACCCTCCGCCAATCCAACCAAACAAGCTTCCGTTTTGTCGAATAATGGCCTTAAAACCTGGTTTTCCCGATATGGGGGCTTTGTAGTTTACCACAATGGCAATGGCAAAAGCTTCTCCTTTTGCTCTGAGTTCTTGGGCTTGGTCTAGTATCGTTTCAAACATCTTGTAAATATTGTTCTAAGGCTAATAAACTATCTAAGCTATGGGCTGATTTAAATACGTCAATGTAGGGCAATGCAGCTTGCATTCCTTGGGCAGTAGGCTCGTAGCCTTGCATGCCTTTCAGAGGGTTGAGCCAAATCAATTTGCGGGCTTTTTGCGCAATTTTTTTTAGTTCAACATTCAATACTTCAGTAGCACCTGTATCCAGTCCGTCGCTCAATATGAGCACCAGCGTATTGTGATTGAGGGCACGAGTGGCGTAGTTTTCATTAAAATCTCGGAAACAATGACCGATTTTGGTGCCACTGGCCCAGGCATTGGCTCGAATAGACAATGCCCTGAGGTCTTTGGGCGTAATTTTTTGCTTGACCAAATCAGTGATGGCTACGATTTGGGTGCTGAATAAAAAGGCCTCCAATTGAGCAAAATTTGCTTTGAGGGCATAAATAAAACGCAGCAAAAACAAACTGTATTTATCCATAGAACCACTGACATCGAGCAATACCAATAAACGAGGTTTGCGTTTTTTCTTTTTCTTAAAGCTGAGGTGAATCATTTCGCCGCCGTTACTCACATTCTGGCGAATGGTTTGCCGTAGGTGAAGCAAATCAGGTTTATGAGTCACTTTACGCCTTCTACTGAGCCGCAAATGCATTTGCTTCCAAAGCTTTTCGGCCAATTCTTCCAGCAGTTCCTCCTCTACTTCGGTCATTTTGGAGAGGTCAGTACGGCGCAAACGATTCGCAAGACTGGCTCCTGAGGTAGTTTGACTGTCTTGCGAATCGTTTTGGGGTTGGTTTTTTTGCCGTCCCATCATCATAATGGAGGTACGCTGGTTGACCGACTTGGTAATGCGCTCGACGTGTACTTTCATTTTTCCTTTGCGCTGGTTATTGTCTTGCGAAAGCCAAAACTCGTCGAACAAACGGTGAAAACGCGCACGATCTTCTTTACAGTGACAAAATACTGCACTCAGCGCGTTTTTAAAGGTATTAGAGTTTTTTATCATACCCAGTTGGGCTACTTCCAGCGCATCACTGGTTTCTTGTACACCCACTTTCAGGCCTTGAGCTCTTACAAAATGGCTAAACTTTACGATCTGAGTCGAGATGCTTTCTGGCAATGTGCCAAGGGGCGATTCGTGAGGTAGAAGTGGTTCGTTCATGAATCACTGGGGATCAATTTCTGAATACCTTCATTTTTTACCAAATCCAGGTCTTCGGTAGATTTTAGTAGGCAACCCAAGGAACGCTGCACACCCGCTTCCTGGAGCGATTGTTGGCCCAAGGCTTGCAGACCCGTTACCCAATCCAGGGTTTCGGCTACGCCAGGAGTTTTACTGAGCTTTAGTTTGCGTATTTCGTGTACAAATCCGACCACTTGCTTAGCCAGGGTTTGTTCTATGCCAGGAATGCGTTTATGCACAATTTGTATTTCTTTCTCGAGTGTGGGGTAATCTACCCAATAATACAAACAACGGCGTTTAAGGGCATCACCAAGTTCCCGAGTACGGTTAGAGGTGAGAACAACATAAGGAATGTGCTGGGCTTTGACGGTGCCCAACTCGGGTACTGTAATTTGAAAAGCCGATAATAACTCTAGCAAGAAAGCCTCAAATTCCTCGTCACTGCGATCTATTTCATCAATCAATAGGACGGGCGGTTTGTCTTTGGCTCGAATGGATTGAAGCAATGGACGCTCCATCAAAAACTCGGGACCAAAAATATGTTTTTCTTTCTCTGATTCAGTTTTATTGCTGTTTTCCTGGATTTTGATGGCCAGCAATTGCTTCTGATAATTCCATTCATACAGGGCTGTATTTACGTCCAGCCCTTCGTAGCATTGCAACCGAATGAGTTCTGTATCCAAGAAGGTAGCCAGTTGATTGGCCAACTCGGTTTTACCCACCCCAGTATTTCCCTCGATCAACAAAGGTTTTTGCATTTTTAAAAGTAGAAAAACGATGGTGGCCAGTTCTTCATCAATGATGTAGCCGCTTTGCTCGAAGCCTTGGATTACTTCATGAATGTCGTTGATAACTACCTCTTTCATAAGAAATGTTAAGTTTTATTGTCTAAGAGTAACCATTTCTGGGTGTTAGAAATGGTCGTAGTTCAGTCAATCAATTGTACACTCTCTAGTATGCAGGCCTGACAGGTTTCCAAAACCTACCTGTCAGGTCTAAAGTTTGTTTTTAGGTAAATACCCTTTGGGCGAGGCCACCGAATGAGATCGTTTTCAATATTTTCCTGGATATTGATTATTCTTCTTTGGGTTTCATGCCAAAAAGACGGCGGAAAAAGCGACCAATGGAGCCAAAGACAAATTTGAAAAACAATGGCAATGCACTGATGGGCTTTACTTCTTCTTCCTCTTGCGGAACAGGGGTAGCCTTGGCTGCAGGAGGAGGAGGAGTGGCAGATGCAGTAGTAGGGGCGGCCGCCGTGGCTGGGCCAGAACCGGGAGCAATGGTATTGGGTTGGGCACTTTCCTGAGTAGTAGCAGGCGTCTCGTCAACAGGAGCCGAGGTTGGAGCCGGAACTGGGGGCGGGGCTGCAGCCTGGAGTGCTTCTTCCTCTTTGGCCAACTTGCCTTGCATACTTTTAATAAATTGTCCAAAAATTTGATTGGTAACATCCACAATCATACGAGATCCAAATTGAGCCAACTTACCCGTAATGGTGACTTCCATAGAGGTATTTACTTGAGTGCCTCCATCGTCTTTTTTGGTAAGTTTCCCCAGCAATACCATACTCGCATTCCCCTTTCCTTTCACATCGGTTCCCTTGCCATGGATTTCCATATCCAGGTTGTCTTTATCCAACTTTACCAAGGTAACCTGACCTTTGTAACTGGTGGTAACCGGACCAATTTTTATTTTTACTGTACCTTTGTAATTGGTTTCATCTATTTGTTCAGTAATTGCCGCCCCTGGTACACAAGTAACTACCTTGTTTGGATCACTGAAAAAATCCCACACCAAGTCACTATTTTGGGTTGCTTCAAATTCTTTATCTATTTTCGCTTTCATTACTTACCATTTTTATTTTTAAAAGAGGATTAAACAAGCCTTATTCTACAAAAAATAACTGAAAAAATACAACATTGTTTGACCCTCTTTTGGATTTAAGGCAATGAAGGTCTATGCTTCAGCCATTCCCTTTTCTTTCAAAATTTGCCACACCTTGGGTGCCGTAACCGGAATATCCACATGCTTTACCCCTAAGTGAGCCAATGCATCTACTACCGCATTGGCAATGGCAGGAGGAGCCCCTACAGTGGCCGATTCTCCGATGCCCTTTGCCCCAATGGGGTGGTGAGGAGACGGGGTCACCGTTTTGTCGGTTTCCCAAGCGGGAGTTTCTACCGCAGTAGGTACCAGATAGTCCATAAACGAACCGGTAAGAATGTTTCCTTCTTCGTCGTAAATCAATTCTTCGTACATGGCAGGAGCCAGCCCCATTGTGAGTCCACCGTGTACCTGTCCTTCTACAATCATGGGATTGATAATATTTCCGCAATCATCAATGGCCAAGAAGCGACGGATTTTTACTTCCCCAGTTCCTCGGTCTATGTCTACCACACAAATGTAGGCCCCATAAGGAAAGGTCAAGTTGGGAGGATCATAATAGTGGGTTGCCTCAAAGCCAGCTTCCATTCCTTGCGGGTGATTGGTATATGCGGCAAATGCAATGTCTTGAATCGTTTTTGATTTCTCAGGCGCGCCCTTCACAAAGAACTTACCTGGTTCCCACTCCAAATCTTCTTCACCTACCTCTAATAAGTGAGCAGCTATTTTACGGGCTTTGTCGCGTAGCTTACGGGCCGCCATGGCTGCGGCTGCACCAGCAGTAGGGGTACTGCGCGAAGCATAAGTTCCCAAGCCATAAGGAGCAGTATCGGTATCGCCCTCTTCTACTTGAATATGCTCGGCGGGCAAGCCCAGTTCTTCGGCAATGATCTGGGCATAGGTCGTTTCGTGGCCTTGCCCTTGCGACTTGGTACCAAAGCGGGCAATGGCTTTGCCGGTAGGGTGTACCCTTATTTCAGCACTGTCAAACATCTTGATGCCCAAAATGTCAAAGTCTTTGGAAGGGCCTGCTCCTACGATTTCGGTAAAAGTAGAGATGCCAATGCCCATAAATTCTCCTTTGGCGCGTTTTTCAGCTTGTTCTTTACGCAGTTCATTGTAACCAATTTTATCCAATGCTTTCTGAAACGTCATAGGATAATCTCCACTGTCGTATTCCCAACCCAGTGGCGTTTGATAAGGCATTTGCTCTGGTTGGATAAAGTTTTTGAAACGAAGTTCAGCCGGATCCATATCAATCTCTTGAGCCAATACATCTACCATGCGCTCAATGGCGTGAACGGCTTCGGTTACCCGGAAAGAACAGCGGTAAGCCACCCCACCAGGCGCTTTGTTGGTATATACGGCATCCATTTCGGTAAATGCATTTTCAAATTCATAAGAACCAGTACATACCGAAAACATTCCGGCCGGATATTTAGAAGGGTTGGCCGCGGCATCGGTGTAGCCATGATCGGCCAAAGTTTTGATTCGGAGGGCCTTCATCTTACCATCTTTGGTAGCGGCAATTTCACCTGTCATGTGATAATCACGGGCAAACGAATCGGCTTGAAGGTTTTCTGAACGATCCTCAATCCATTTTACGGGTTTGCCAATGAGTACCGAGGCGGCAGTAGCAATCACATATCCTGGATATACGGGAACTTTACCCCCAAAACCTCCTCCAATATCGGGCGAGATGACTCGGATTTTTTCTTCAGAAAGACCTACGTGGCCCGCCACCAAAGCCAATACCGTACGGATGGCGTGCGGAGCCTGGGTGGTCATGTGTACGGTCAAATGTTGGTTTATTTTATCGAAATTGGCAATACAGCCGCAAGTTTCGATCGATGCCACGTGAATACGAGGAATATAAATGTCTTGCTTTACGACTACATCAGCGTCTTCGAATATTTTATCAGTAGCCTCTCGATCTCCGGTTTCCCAATGCCAAATATGGTTGTTGGTTTGGCCTTCTTTGTCAGGGCGAAGTATAGGTTTGTCGGGTTCCAGTGCAGTGTGTGGATCAATCACCGGATCCATGGGATCGTACTCTACCTCGATGAGTTCCAGGGCATCCGCCGCAATGTAAGGATCGGTGGCAATGACGGCAGCTACTTCTTGGGCCTGATACATAACGGTATCGGTGGGTAGTACCATTTGGGTATCCGACATCAGGGTGGGCATCCAGTGTAGGTTGTACTCTTTCAAGGTTTCACCCGTAACCACCGCCAGTACTCCTTCCAATTCCATTGCTGCCGAACTGTCAATGCTGAGTATCTTGGCATAAGCATAAGGGCTGCGCAGAATCTTCATATGCAGCATCCCTGGAAATTTAAAATCGTCGGTATATTGACCTTTACCTTGCAAGAAACGAGCATCTTCTTTTCGCTTGATGCTATGACCCATTCCTCCTACTTCAAAAGATGTTTTACACTTCATTCAACACCCCTCCTTTCTGTTCGGTAGATCCTTCTTTCATTTTTCGGGCAGCATACTGTACTGCTTTTACTATGTTTACATATCCGGTACAGCGGCATAAATTTCCCGAAATACCCCAGCGAATCTCTTCTTCGGTTGGGTTGGGGTTTTTCTCTAATAATTCCATTGCCCGCATGATCATGCCTGGGGTACAAAAACCACATTGTAGCCCGTGTTCTTCTTTGAAACCTTCCTGCAAAGGGTGGTATTGACCATCTTGAGCCACGCCTTCGATGGTTGTCAGGTTTTTGCCGTTGGCCTGTACCGCAAACATGGTACATGATTTAATGGATTTGCCATCCAGCAAAATGGTGCAGGCTCCGCAACTAGTAGAGTCGCAACCAATGTGAGTACCGGTAAGGTTGAGTTTTTCGCGAATGAAGTGTACCAACAACATCCTAGGCTCTACTGCTTCGGTGTGGGTCTCTCCATTGATATGTATGGTAATCGTTTGCTTATTCATTTTTGATTTCTTTGGGTAATATAAATAGGGATATATGAGATAGATTTTTAAGAGCTGAGCACTCTCTCGAGGGTTGTTTTCAGCGCACGTTGAGTCAATACATTAACTACCGAGCGTTTGTACTCCTCCGATCCCCTCAGATCAGCCGAAGGCTCGCAATCTTCGCTGGCCAGTCTTCCAGCTTCTTTGATGAGCTCATCAGTGATATGTTTGCCCACTAGCAATTCTTCAGAGCGTTTGGCCCGAATGGGAGTAGGGCCTACATTGGTGAGTCCAATGCCTACTTGAGAAGGACCACTGCCGTTCATGGTTACTTGTACTGCAACCGCTGCCGTGGCGTAATCACCTACCTTGCGTTCCATCTTTTTATAAGTACCACTAGAGCTTCCATTGACCGCCGGAATTCGTATTTCAGTAATGACTTCGGTGGGTTCCAGCGCAGTATAATAAAGCCCTAAAAAGAATTCATCAATTGGAATGACTCTCGCTCCATTTGGTCCGGTAGCCACTACTTCTGCTCTTAGCGCAAGCATGGTAGCGGGGTGGTCGTTGGCAGCATCTCCGTGGGCAATGTTTCCGCCAATGGTTGCTATATTGCGTACCTGCGGGTCAGCAATCATGATGGTAGTATCGTAAAGCAATGGGTATTTTTCGCGGATGAGTGGGCTGTCTTCCAAGGCTACTTCTCGAGTCAACCCTCCAATTTTGAGATAACCGTCCTCTTCTTTGATGTAATCTAAATCAGGTATACCGTTGATATCTACGATTTTTTCGGGTGAGGCAAGCCTGTATCGCATCATTGGAATGAGGCTGTGTCCACCAGACAAAATCTTGGCTTCGTCACCATGTTCTTCCAACAACGCAATGGCTTCTGAGAGAGTATTTGGGGTAAAATACTCAAAAGCTGCGGGAATCATAAGCTTATAGTTTAATTATCAGAAATATATAACATTGGTTTTAACTATTGCATCTCTTGTACCCATACTTGGGTGAATCAACTTAAAACGTTGAAAACTTACTTATGAACAACAACCCATCAGCCTCATACATAGTTGTTGTGTGTGTGCTTTCTTTGGTCCTATAATAGAATATTGTATTGTGATGAATGTGATTTTTTGAATAATCACTTTTAATTTAACAATATAAAATTGGTTTTGTTAAATTTTTTATAGGAATAGTAAAATAATTATCAAGCCGGACAAATGCTTGAATTGTATTATTTTTATGCCAGTTGTAATATTTTTGAGTAAAATGAACTTTGTAACTAAATGTACATCTAGGAGACAGAGCAATATCATTAGGTTAAGGGATATTTTGACAAAAATGAATATCGAATATTGATCAACGAATGTCGAATAATGAATGAAAAGCCTTCACTGTTTCTATTTTAAGGCGTCAGCCCCCTTCTGAAATCGTTGGTCAGCGTTCTTTAATCGATATTATTTTACTTAACTAAAC
>CALDJV010000048.1 GCA_937899305.1 uncultured Cytophagaceae bacterium | reverse complement strand
TGACAGACTAAATGCCGAGTCTAGCTGACGCATTCATCACTGTATTTCTTGTGAAATTTTCCAAAGAAAATCACTGCGAAAGGTCAGTTGGTAATTCACAATAATCTAAAACCCAAATTCTATGTCTATCATCAATCTTTGACGGACGTAGGGGTTGGGTTTTAGATTGACAAAGTATGAGTATCCAAGGGCATTCAGATGTTCAACCTAAGATCACTCATTAAAATAAACCCTCAACTTCACTCCATTGTCCTCCTCAAAGCCTTTCATGAGCTCTGCCACGAGTGCTTCTACAGTATCAGGGGCCATTACTTGATTGAAGGTCAATCCTAATCTTAAGTGAGCCTTACCATCCTGTATTTGCACTATAGTAGAAGGGCGTACCTGTGCCTCTAATTGTTGTTCAAGCCCCAGTATAACACCCAGTAAGGTGCCTTCCAGATTTCCCAAGGCAGTCTCCAGGCCAAGCTGGTCACCACTCTCCAACGCTATTGTCAATACATGGCCATATTGGGTAGGAACATCCACTGAGGCAAAAAGTTCTTTCCACGCCAGGGCTGACTTATCCAGCTGTTGGCAGGCGTTTTTGATGGCTTGTCGAATCACTTGTGTGGTAGAACGCGTCAGGTTACGGGTCGTGTTTTTGTAGGGTGGAATGCTGCTGACAATGGGCATCCAATCTCGATGCTTGCGTATTACATAGCTACTTGGATGCAAACTCAGTGGTTGCGACCAATCTTGTTTGTCTAAACACTGAAAAACCTGCTTCAATAATTGCTCTAAGGTAGGAGGCGTTTTCTGCTGAGGTAGCTGTTGGCAAGCCCAAGCCGCTGCAATGGCCCAAGAAACATTGCCAAAAAAGCCAAAAGCATTTCCGGTCAATTGTTTATGATTGGCCCATAGACGAATGGTTCGTAGCAAATCTTGGAATAACTCCAGTGAAATGTCTTCAGTAGCCATTTGAAGGATTTGTTGGGCTTCCAGGTAGCCCACCAGGCTACGCCAACTGAGTTCTTCAAATTGACTAAAATGAGTCACTTTCGCTTGGTGTAATGGTTGGGGGAAAAACGGTGATTGTACTGCCAATAAGTCAAAACGGATATTTTGCAATTGAAACTTGAGGGTAGGTATACGGGCATCAGTCACCAAATGAACCTGTTTGCTGACTTCGGTCAAAGCTTCCTGTAAATGTCTCAAAAAATCCTCTTTGGGAGTATGAGGAGGAATAGGACAAAGTACGTCTATGTCACTACTTGGCTGAGCTACTCCCAAAAGGGTTGAGCCAAATGCCTGTAGCTGAATAGGTTGATTCAGTATTTCAGAGCAAATTTGTTCGAGTAATTTAAAGGCCTGTTGTCGGTTTTGTTGTTGCAATGGGGTAAGCAAAGGCGCTTGTTCATTCACAAAATCAATCAAACGATCGTTCAAGACTGCTGTTGCATGTCCTAATGTCACTTCATATTTTACTTCAAACGGAGTAGCTTTTCCTCGACTAATGAGGGCAATTTTTTGAGCCGTAAACTTCAAAGGGTGCCAGGTAGGCAAGGTTGTTTTGGCCTCATCGGTACTAGTAAATTGCCCCACACTCAAATGCGGGTTAAATCCACTGGCTCGGCTGGATTGTTCATTACACTGCGGAAATAAGGCCTGAAGCGTGGCTTGTAGTTGTTGCAAAGCATTTGGTGGATGGGTAACTGGACGTAACCAGGCTGTGGTGCTTTTTCGATGCTCAAAGTAGCCGAAATCAGTCAAATTTACTTCAAAGGGAGTCAGTTTTTGGAGCGCTTCCTCGAGTAAAGGCAGCGCTTGCTCAAACATTGTGTCAGGGATGAAACCATATACGAGTGTGACGTGAGGCATCCAACGATCTACCTTACCATCATATTGAGCACGAATCTGCTGAATGGGTTCCCAAACTTCCTGGGGAGGAATCAATACAATCGCACTTTGATAAGTAGGAATAGTCGTTTGTAGGGCAGTCAATATTTCCTCTGATATTGGGGAAGTGGTTTGGTTTTCTGCCGCAAACACAAAAGTAGACCATATGCCATAATGATCCGATGCCCGTAAATAATCTTCTGCGATGGGTTCCTGGCCAAATAGTGTCATCTCTTGGGGAAGCCAGCGCAATGCTCTCGAACGCAAATACATTCTATCGAGCCGACCTGGTTTTCCCGAAAGGCTTAATTTTTTGGCCAAAGGGTTCTCAGTAGGGTCAAAACTAAACCCCGCTTGTTCGGGGTGCTGTATTCTCCAGACGTCCTCAAACAAATGATCTTTTAGAATCGTAATTTCTTCTTCTTCGCGCATGTTCATGTCACCCACCAACCAAGCATCCCCTGACAAGGTATTCAGGTATTTGATCATCACCTCCAACTGTTCCTGACGCTTTTGGGAGGCTTGCCCACTGCGATTGCTCGTCAAGTGTACATTGGCCAAATGCACGGGAGCATCGTTGAAATACCAAGTGCCCACCAAGAAGCGTTTATGAGGAGAATAGGAATGCGCTACCATATCGAACGGATATTTAGACAAAATCACTTGTCCGAATGGCTGCAGGTGAGGGCAATGTGGTGGTTCAGAAATAAAGTAAGCCTGGGCCCAGGGGAGTGTTTGTAAATATTGCAGTAGGGCGGGGGTAACTTCCTGCAGTGCAATGATGTCCGCTCCCAGGTTTTCTAGATATTGAGCAACCGCAGGATAGCGCTCGACACTACGGATAAATTCTTTTTCGTGCTCGTTGCACAATACATTGTAGGTGATCACTTTCAACTGATTGATGTTTTGGTTGACCACTGCTCCAAGGTATGTTTCCCAAACTGCTCCGTTGAAATGATAAATAGGATGAACTGGAAAATCCAGCGCTACTTTGGGGGCTACCGCAACAATGTTTTCTTCGGGCAACCAAGCGTCAATAGGAAGTGCTTTTTGGGCAAACAAGTCTATCCGTTGTTCACGATGCCATACGATCACCTCCCCACAACGAAAATAACGAATCCGATGCCAAGGAATGTCACTTTCGTTGGCCCATTCTAACAAAGGTTTTTCTCTTATGCCGGTTTTGGCCATTCTATCGGCGAAGCCTACCCAAAAAGCCTCGGTATTTAATTTTGGGTTCCATACAATCTGATTATAAATCTCCCAACTGGTGGCCAATTTGTCTTTCATCGCTGTAAATGGTACTTTTAGTAACGTGTTCGCAATAACTGTCTGATTTAGATTTATTCCTCTTTGTTATACTTCGTTCCTTTTATTGCCCGTAGCCCTGCTACGAGCGCAAAAAGCGCCTCGTTTAACTTTGAGTAATTTCATTAAAACTCGACACCTATTTTGAAAACGTTACTTAGGTTACAAAGTTAAATCACGTTTTTTGCTTGGTTAACAGAAAGTTAACCCTCATTAATATAAGCATCAACACTATGAATATGAATACGCAAAAATTTGATAAGGTTCCGGGTTTGATCCTTTTTTCTGAGTATTTCTCGGATGCTCAATGTAAAACTATTATTGAGGAAGCGCTTGCCTTGTATGAAAAACTAGAGGCAGCTTACCCTCATCAACATCTACAAGAAACCCATATTCCTCAGCCCGAGTTTGTTCGTAGTGCACAGCACAACCTCTCTAGTGAGGAGTCTTTTGTAAAGGTAAAACTGGCAGAAAACGAGCAACGAAGTTTACGATGTGAGTATTTTCCTCGCTATGGAGAAGAGGGGCACGCTTTGGCTTATTTTCGTGGCAATACCAATTTGCCGGCTTTTATTGATGAGGCGTTTTTATTACGTTTGTGCCAAAATCTGATTGATGTGAACATCACACCCCCACAAGAAAAAGCACAATGGAAGCTTACTGTCAACTATTATAAGAAGATTGCCGATTCGGTTGCTGGTTTTCCTTTTCATGTGGATATTCCATCCAACGGTGTGGTCACCATGATTATGAATGTACAGCGCGAAGCACAATTTCAAATTGCCAAAGGGGAGGAAATGGAGGAGGTAACCATACCCGTAGGAGGATTGCTGATATTGAGCGGGGAAAGCCGGTATGAGTGGAAACATCGGGTGCTCCCTATGTCAAGTAATGGAACGATGTTTTCTGACAATATAGAACGAGTGTCGTTGGTATTGGGGTTTAAGTAACGTGTTCAAAATAAGAAAAAATTACCCTTTAAGGTACAATCAAGGCCATCGGTAAACATATGAAACAACAGCCCAATGGCAATGATACGCGTACGAATAGGAAAGAGCAATAAAACATATACCCCCATGGCCACCCAGGAATGTAAAGGGTGGAAGCCAATGCTGCATCGGTTGGGGTCAAAAATTGGCGTGGCCAACAGATGATCCAGGTCTACCAACATCGTAGCAATCAATATTGCCCAAACCTTTTGCCAAGGTAGTGTTGTCCAAGAAGTCTTACTGATCCAAAACGCCCATAAAGCCGGAACTAAAAAATGTAGCCCATAGTGTATAATATCAATTAGAATCGGCTTCATTTTATTCCAATATATAAGCGCTACAAAGGTATAATATCAATGAAAATAGTTTATTGAATATTGCTGACTGAATCTACCGACACCTCAATTTTTTTGCTGAGGTCAGGTGATTTGGTGAGTTGAATAGAAGATTTGGCTTGGTTCCCCGAAACAATCAGCCCAAAGATGACAAGGCAGGCAAACATAAAGAAGCCCGATAGTAGGGTTACCAATTCAAAGTGTTTGATTTTTTTCATGACTTGTGGTTCGAAAACTTAATATATGATTACTTTCCCTTCAATTATCCCGCAATGAACGTAAAAAAACTGACTAAATAATGTCAAAACAACATTTCCTAAGTAAAACGGAAAAATAAAGTAATCCAAATTTGGTGTAATATCTGGTTGCTAGACGATTCAAAAAATCTTTGCGTAGCCAAAGCTACGGAACTATTTTTTGAAGAAGTATAGCAGCTAGAGGTAAGCCAAATGGATTAGGTTATTTATGTAGTTTTACTAGATCTTATCTCTCAAATGCCTGATGGCGAATTGTAAAATATTTTGTTTTCAAGCAACACTTTATCTTAAAGATTTGTTAAACCCAGTGAATGGCAAAAGCCAAGCGTGAAACTATCTCGTATGTCTTCTAGCTTACAAATAGTTAGAGATATTATTGATAAAATACACAATCAAAGCCTAAATTAGATCTTATGTATAAATTTAAAATGAAAGTAATTTTGGCGGGACTCCTGTTTTTTGCCATCGCCTGTAATTCACAAAATAAGGTTAGTAACAAAACGTCTATGACACAAACAAACAATCAAATTACCCCAGAAGGATTAGGGAAAGCTACTTTTGGTGCGGGATGCTTTTGGTGTGTAGAAGCGGTATTTCAACGGTTAAAAGGGGTATCTAAGGTAGAATCTGGTTATACTGGTGGACACGTGAAAAACCCTAGTTATAGAGCAGTATGTACGGGTACTACCGGACACGCTGAAGTAGCTCAGATTACTTTTGACCCCAAAGTAATTAGTTATGCCGAGTTATTGGATGTATTTTGGCGTACCCATGATCCTACTACGCTCAACCGCCAAGGGAATGATAGAGGAACTCAGTACCGTTCGGCCATATTTTATCATAATGACGAGCAACGTAAAATCGCTGAGCAATCAAAAAAAGCGGCCGACGAAGCCAAAATTTGGCCCAACAAAATCGTAACCGAAATCACTGAATTGGGGATATATTATCCCGCAGAGGATTACCATCAGAATTACTACAACAACAATCGCAAACAAGGATATTGTGTATATGTGATTGACCCTAAAGTAGAAAAATTAAAGAAAGGTTTTTCTGACAAGTTGAAAGAGGGAGTGAAGTAGTCAAACAAGCCATTTCATCGCATTATATAGCTTATTAGCAATTTAGCAATCAAATATAATAAACCTGTGGACATTGATTTGTTCACAGGTTTTCTTTTTCCAATCGATTATATAATTTTGGTTCTCATAAAGATGCATCTTTATGTAAAGAATAATCCTTAAAATGGTTGAATCACGATAGTTGAAGAACTGGAAACTTCTAAGCGTATGGGTTATTCTCAAAAAGACAATATTGAAACCTGCGCTCATTTTGAACTTGAATTATGGATATCAAAATTGATGGGGTTACCAAACGTTATGGTACTCAAAAGGCAGTAGATGGGATATCGTTTGAGGTGAAAACCGGTGAGATTTTGGGTTTTTTGGGCCCCAATGGTGCCGGAAAAACCACCACCATGAAAATGATTACCAACTACATTGCCATTAGTAATGGAGACATTACCATAGGAGGAAAATCGGTTAAACAACATGCCGATCAGCTCAAGAAATTTATTGGTTATTTGCCCGAGCACAATCCGTTATACCTGGACATGCCGGTAATGGACTATTTGGCTTTTTGTGCCCAATTACAAGGAATGTCTAAAAAACAGGTCCAGCTCGTATTCGGGAGATGGTTGCATTGTGTGGCCTTGATCGGGAAAAACACAAGAAAATTGGGGAGCTCTCTAAAGGTTTTCGTCAACGGGTAGGATTGGTCCAAGCGATGATTCACGATCCCGACATTCTTATTCTGGATGAACCTACCACCGGACTAGACCCCAATCAGATTGTAGAGATTCGTAAGCTGATCAAAGAATTGGGACGTGCCAAAACGGTGATATTAAGCAGTCATATTTTACAAGAAGTAGAAGCCACTTGTGACCGCATTTTGATTATAGACAAGGGCCGTATTGTGGCCGATGGTACCGCAGCATCATTGCGTAGCAAAGCCCAAGGTCAAGAAGAAGTAAAGGTGAAAATAGAAGAGGCGGAGCCCAATGCTATCTTCACTCAATTACAGGGGTTGAGTTCGGTACAAACCGTAACTATAGAGGAAGGGAACTACTTTAAAGTGCAAAGTGTGGCCCAGCAGTCTTCTAAAAGAGACATCTTTCAGCTATGTGTAGCCCAACAGTGGATACTGACTGAAATGACTCCGATTGAGACTCGTCTGGAAGATATTTTTCGTAACCTTACTAGCAATTAATTCTAATCATATATAAATTAAATTAAGACATGAAAGTTGTTTGGGTAATTGCAAAACGCGAACTAAACTCTTTTTTTGATTCATTGATCGCCTACATTGTATTGATTTTATTGGTCTCAGCTCTGGGTTAAAACCCTGCACTTTCAGTGCAATACTTTAGTAATGCGAAAAAATCGGGTCTCGTCTGCGAATTTGAGCAACTTGCCCGCATTGCGACACGGGTTGGCTAAAGAGGACTTTCAGTCCGAGCGCAAAACCCCTGTACTTTCAGTGCAGGGTGGTTTAGTTTTGGGCTTCAATGGGTTCTTCACTTGGCTAGAAAGTGGCAGTGATGTGTTTTTTAGCGGACAAGCTTCATTGAGGAGCTTTTTTGGGGTTGCTTTTTGGACCTTGTTTATATTTGTTCCAGCGCTTACAATGCGTTCGCTGGCTGAAGAGAAAAAGACTGGAACCATAGAACTGTTGCTCACCAAGGCTGTTACTGACCGACAAGTAATATGGGGTAAATTTTTAGCCGTCTTTATTTTGGTGGCCATTTCTTTATTATTGACCCTTACCTATGTATTCACCATCCAAGGCTTTGTGTTGTTTGGATATTCAGGTATCGGAGATTTGGATATGGGGGCCACCATCAGTGGTTACCTTGGTTTGTTGCTCATGAGCGTGATGTATATCGGTATTGGCATGTTCTCAAGCAGCATCAATAACAATCAGGTTGTGGCGCTGTTGATTTCATTCCTCATTGGCATCTTCTTCCACCTTATTTTTGGAGCTTTATCCAGGAACAGTACTGGGTGGCTGGGCGAATTATTTGAAACGTTGAGCACCACGGCTCATTTTGAGAGTATTTCCCGAGGGGTGATCGATACCCGCGATGTCATCTTTTTTATCTCAGTAGGCTGGTTAGGTGTTTTCCTAGCTGAAGTGTCATTAACCAAAAGAAAAGTAGTAGACTAAATCCTCATGAAAAACAGACAACTTATTATTGCCACGGCTTTGGTTGCAGGTATCTTACTACTTGTCAATCTCTTGGCAAGAGAATACTCTCTCCGCCTGGACTTTACTGCCGACAAACGGTATACCTTGAGTAAGGTAACCAAAAACATCTTAAAAGAACTGAATGATCCTATTACCGTAACGGTCTACTTTTCCGATGACTTGCCACCTCAATTGTCGCGATTGAAACGAGAGTTTGAGGAAATGTTGAGAGAATACGGTAACCGTTCTGAAGGTAAACTTGTGTACGAATTTATCAATCCCAGTGGGAAGCCTCAGCTAGAGCAGCAAGCAGTTCAATCAGGAGTGCAACCCATAGAGGTAAGCGTAAGAGAAAAGGACCAAATAAAGAAGCAAAAAGCCTATATGGGGGCAGTCATTCAAATGGGTGAACAAAAAGAAGTCATTCCAGTACTTACTGGCGACCCCATAGAATACGCCCTGTCTTCTAACATCAAAAAATTATCGGTCACCAAAAAACCAGTAGTGGCCTTTTTACAAGGTCATAAGGAGCCACCTTTGGCCATGTTGGGACAGTTGAATCAAATGTTGGGCATACTTTATAAAACCCAAGCCTTGTTTTTGACTGATTCTACCACAATTCCAGAAGAGGTGAAAACCATTGCGATTGTTGCTCCTAAGGACTCACTTCCTCCCAATCAGCTCAAGCAGTTGGATGACTTTATGGCCAGAGGAGGCAATGTGGTGCTAGCACTCAGCAAGGTAGCTGCTCCTCAACAAATGAACAGCCCTTTGACCCCAGTAAGAACCGGTTTTGAGGGTTGGCTCAAAACCAAAGGGATCAGCCTTGCGAATAAGGCAGTAATTGATGTACAATGTGGTAGGGTAGTGGTACCTCGACGTCTAGGTAATATCCAGGTACAATCAGAAGAGCGTTTCTTTTATTTCCCGGTGTTATCCAAATTTGCCGATCACCCAGCTGCCAAAGGATTGGAAGCGGTCTTGTTTCAGTTTACCACTCCTCTGAAATTTAGCGGAGATTCTTCCAAGAAGTTCTTCCCACTGGCTTATACCTCAGAACGCTCGGGCGTACTCCCTCTGTCAATGCCTATCAATATCCAGCGCAATTGGCAAGAAAGCGACTTCAATCAACCTCGCCAAGTAGTAGCGGCTGCTTTGGAAGGCAGTATTGTAGGGAATAAAAAGTCTCGTATGGTGGTATTTGCCAATGGGGGATTTATTGTGCCTCAGCAACAAGGACAAGCCCTGAATCAAGACAATGTCAACTTTATGGCCAACGCAGTAGATTGGCTCTCGGATGACACTGGTTTAATTGAGCTACGTACCAAGCAAGTTCAATATCGCCCTTTGAGAAAAGACCTGACCGAAGGTTTTAAGTTATTTGCCAAGTATTTCAACCTCTTGTTTCCTATACTTTTGGTCATCGGATACGGTATATTCAGAGCGCAAAAACGCAAAGCCATTCGACGAGCTCGCATGAGCCTGACCGCCATTGATCCTCATAAAAAGGATTCAAAGAGCGAAACAGTTTCCTAAAAAGTTAGACCCAAGAAAATAGATTAAAGAAGTTAGACCAAAAAAGTTAGATAAATAAATCATACAAAAGAGCATGTTATACAATACT
>CALDJV010000047.1 GCA_937899305.1 uncultured Cytophagaceae bacterium | reverse complement strand
GGTAGAAGACAACCTGGATTTGCGAAATTTTATTTGCCAGGAATTGAGTCAAGACTATGAGGTAATTGAAGCCAAAGATGGGAAGGAGGGAATCGAGCAAAGTAGACAACACATGCCAGATCTGATTGTCAGCGATGTCATGATGCCCAAAGTAGACGGTTTTGAACTCTTGAAACAGGTAAAAACCCACTCCCTGACCAGCCATATTCCGGTAATTATGCTTACCGCCAAGGCTTCTTTTGAAGATAAAATCAGTGGCTTGGAAATGGGAAGCGACGAATACCTCACCAAGCCATTTAGCCCTCGGGAACTGCAACTGAGAGTAAGAAATCTGCTGGCTCGTCGAGACCTGTTACGTGAGTACTATTCTAAAAAAGTTGGAACGCCCCACGATGTTTTAGATCCTCCACCCAATAGCTTATTGCCTGAGGATGAAGCGCTTTTGAAAAGGGCGAGCGAGATCGTAGAGCAGAACATCAACAACACCGAGTTTGATGTAACCTATTTTCGCAAAGAAATTGGGATGAGTCAGGCGCATTTGTTTAGAAAACTCAAGGCCCTCACCAATATGTCTACCACCCAGTTTATCCGGGCCATTAAATTGAAAAAAGCCGCTTCTTTGATTAGGGAAAAGGCGGGTAAAATGGAAGACATTGCTTTTCAGTCGGGGTTCAATGACATTTCATATTTCAACCGTTGCTTCAAAAAACAGTTTAATATGACGCCCACTCAATATGAAAAAATGAATTGATAAGGTATGGATACCTGGCCAGCTCTTAATTTGGTTTTGGGGAGCTGGCCAGGCTTGATGTTAGTTTACAGTAAATGTTTTTTCCTCAGAAAACTTAGAGCTTTTAAAAGCACCATTGATTGTTTGCACACTCCAGTAATACTTTCCCGGAGGTAAATTTTTAATCAACCAATTATCGTGGTGGTGGGCGTTGCCCTCATTGACTACCAATCTGCGCCCACTTTGCGCATCTGCCATGGGCGAAAGGCGATCGTTTTTGCCTGGGGCAGTGCCAATCCGAATGTTATAGGTAATGCCTTTGAGGTCTTTGATTTTATCCCACTTCAGCAATACATTTTTGCCTGTTACATTGGCCTTAAGGTTGGTAGGCGGATGCATCTGCTGGGTTTGCCCTTTATCAAGCGTATTTTGATAAATTTTAGTGTATTGATTAAAATCATCGTCCTCGCCCGTTATTAAAATATCCAAATCTCCATCGTTATCGTAGTCACCCCAGGCCACCGAACCCGCACACAGCCCCATCAAGTTGGCCTTGATATCTTTGAAAGTTCCATTGTTATTCTGATAAACCTTGGTGATTCGTTTTCCTTGGTTGTCAAAGCCCATAATGAGGATATCCAAGTCTTGGTCGTTGTCATAATCTCCCCAAGCCAGTGAACTACGGGCTACTTGGGCCAGGTTTGCCCGGGTGTCGGTAAATTTTCCGTTGTTATTTTTATATAGTTTGGTAATGCGTTGGTTATGGCTATTGAGCCCACTGATCAATAAATCCAAGTCTCCATCATTATCGTAATCTCCCCAAGCCGAGGCTCCCCTCGAGATTCCGTCCAGATTGGCTTTGATATCTTTAAATACCCCATTGTTGTTCTGGTAAATAATGCATTTAGATAATTTTTTGGTAGGATGGTACCGCCCCGAAACCAAAATATCCAAATCCCCATCATTGTCATAATCTCCCCAAGCCGCAGTACCTCGGGAAATACCTTGTAACTGGGTGTTGGTACGTACCAGCTTTCCGCGATCATTTCTAAACACCAAGGTTTCCCGTTGGTGGTTTTTCATTTGCCCTGCCATGAGCAAGTCCAAGTCACCGTCATTGTCATAGTCTCCCCATACTACAGTACTGGCGTATACACCCCCCAGACTTTGCGGCATTTCCTTGAAATAACCACTGCCTTCGTTTCTAAACATTTTAGCGATGCGTTCGTAGCCATCCTGTCCAGTAACGATCAAGTCCAAGTCGTTGTCGTTGTCAAGGTCGGCCCAAGCCAAATTATTGGATGCTACACTATTTACGCCAGGTAGATCGGCCTCGATGTCTTCAAATTTTCCATTTTCATTATTATAAATTCGAGTGCTACGGTTTTTACCGTCCCAGCCCATAATAAAAATGTCCAAATCTCCGTCATTGTCCTGATCCCCCCAGGCCACCGAACTGTACTTTAAGTTGACAATGTTGGTTTTTACTTCCTTGAATTGAGCATAAGTACGGGGTACCCCCAACAGAAGTATGGCAAACCAACCAAAATATTTGATGTATTGCATGGTCATCATTTATTGAGATTGCAATAAAATCACCCTAATGGACTTCATTGCAAAAGTGAGTGAATGTGTTAAAAGTCAAATTATAAATTTTATAAGAACCTGATCCTGAATATTCCGTTTTCGTTGGTCTCCCTTCGGTAAGACCAACGAATGGGACGCGTGTGTATATCAGGTTTTCGTGATCACCGACTACTTCCCCTCATTTGGTCTTACTGACATTTGATCTTACGGCAAAGAAACCAAATGAAACGAATCCCGAATAGTAAGTTGACGCTACTAAAGCAGTCAGGTAGCAATCAAAACAAAAATAAATCTCCCCAGAGTACTAGTCAGGATACCTGATTTTAAAGGCCACCCGTCGGTTCTTCTTACGGTTAAATTCATTGATATTGGGCACCAAAGGACGTTCATCAGCGTATCCTGCGGTGGTAATGCGTCTTGGATCAATTCCATCGTATTTAATCAAATACTTTCTTACTGCAGCAGCCCTTTGCTTAGACAATTGCAGGTTTCCTTGTTTGGTACCAATGTTACAAGTATGCCCCGAGACTTCAATTTTTCCATTAGGATGCTCTATCAAAATGGCCGCTACACTGTCCAACAAAGCCTTGGAACGCTCATCCAATTCGTCACTCCCCAATTTGAAACGAAAAGCACCATCTTCCCCACCCGGCTTGGTTCTGGGTCTTGGTTTGGGAGGATTAGCAGGCATCGGAATGGGTTGCATAGGCACCGAAGCAATCGAGAATTGCTCAGGCTTCATCGTATTGTCTAACGGGATCGGATCGGCCTGATAAACAGGTTTTTTGAGAGGTTTGCGCTTAAATTTAAACCCTACGGTAATCTCAAATACACTGTTTCCTTGCCATAAAGTAGAGCTCTTGGCGGTAGGCCAATCAAAATTGAGGGCGACAAAATAAGAAGGTTTATGAAACTCGAGCGAGGCCACAATGGCTTCGTTTAGATTGTACCAAGCACCTACGCCTACCTTGGCATCTCGGAAGTAAGGCGCGATTTGTCCCAGTAAAAAAGGGCTGGCAAATAACCAGGCACCCGCATTGATTTGGTTGTTTCCAGTACGATTGACCCAACGAAAGTTAGGAATGACCGAAAATTTTTCGTTTTCCCAAACACGCCATCCACCCGTTACAGTTACCTTCCTTTTGATGCGATCTTCTACTTCATTGAAAAACGAACGGTTGGGCTCGTTGATATTATACAAAGACACCCCCAAATAGGCCTTCATTCGCCCTAGGGTATCTTCTGCGTACCACATTGCGCCACCACTGGCCGTCAAATAACTTTGTGAAGTATTGGCGGCATCCTCACCCAATCCAGCGTTTGGGTTTGCGGTACCATTCAAAAATTGGCTATCAGTAGTCAGGTTATCAAAATTGATTGAACGTTGGAAGTAGCCTCCCTGAGCTCCAAAACTGAGGTGGTGTTTTCCCCAGTTTTTAGTATAATATTGATCACTCTTTTTGCCTAAAAAGTGACTCCCGAGTTCTATATTATAAGCAAAAGCACCGGTAAGCCCATTGGTTTGTAAAAAAGTGCCATTTTGGTCATTGACAAACCCCAGAGCAACGCCCCCCCACCTTCTTTGGGTATTGCGATTGATGAGTGAATAGGTCCCACTGGCCATAAAAAAGCGATAATTTTCGTCGACTACATTGGGTTGATTCCGAAGGTTAAGAAAAATTTGTCGATCGTTTGTAGATGCCACCATGGCTGGATTGGTAAGCAATGGGGTATAGTGGTATTGGGTCATGTTGAAGTCCTGCGCTTTGGCTTGCCCTTGGACCAGCATCAGCCAAATCAGGCCCAGTACCAGTGACTGTATTATTTTTTTCATGAGTAAATGCTATTAAAAGAGATGAAGTTTGTTTTTTGAAAAGTTGGGCGACATTTAATCACCCAACTAATTGATTTTCAAATAAATGACCAATCAAAGTTCGCGTGCTGTTTTGTCAACGATCCTTGACTATCGTAACAGGTTAATCTTTCCGGCCGAAGCCCCCTTGAAGGAGAGCTTGCGCCCATTTGCAAAGACTCCATTGATACTCCAAGTATACATGCCTATAGGTTGGTTTACCCCGTTTTTGGTGCCATCCCATCCAGTATTCATGGCGTCATCCACCGAAGAAGTTTGGTATATCAGGTTACCCGAACGGTCAAATACCCGGAAATCTATAGTTTGAATGCCCGTTCCCCGCACCACAAACCGATCGTTTTTACCGTCCCCATTGGGCGAAAACAATGAAGGGATGAAAATATCGGTATTGGGATTCACGATTACCTGAAGGGTATCACGGCCATTGCTCACACAGCCCTCGCTACTGGTAGCGGTTACCGTGTAGGTAATGGTGCTGGAAGGAGCCAGTACCGCTTCGGAGCCATCACTGGAAAGCGAAGTAATTCCAGTGTTGGGAGTCCAGGTATAAGTCGCCCCCCCAGTCAGGTTAATCGTCACACTGCTACCTTCATTGATGGTTACTTGGTTGTTGTTGTCCACCGTAACATTGGCCCCAGTAAAGGTGACGGTAGGCAAAGCCTGAATGGTCACTACCACGTCATTAGAATTTACTGGGCTGCCACAAGTCAAGTCTGGAGTCATCGCCACACTTACCATGTCTCCACTAGTGAGTCCATTGGTGGTAAAAGTACTTTGAGTGGCTCCGGCCACATTACTTCCGTTGATTTGCCATTGGTAAGTAGGATTGGTACCACCATTGTCGGGAGTAGCCGTAAAGGTGATGTCTTGCCCCGCGCATACCGTATTGTTGGTGGCATCTGATACCGCACTTACCGACGAAACCGGAGGACTCGTGATGGTGACCACACTGGCGGCCGAGGCCTTGGTACAACTCCCCACTGTAATAATGACAATGTAGTTGCCAGATGCAGTAGCAGTGAGTTCATTGCTATTGGTCCCAATATCGGTCCCGTCTTTTTGCCATTGGTAGGCGGCTCCAACAATCAGAGGAGCAGAGAGCACCCCACTGTTTCCACAGAAGTTTACATTCAACCCATTGTCGATGGTGGCATTGAAGTCATTGACCGTAATGTCGGCTACCTGAGTCAGGGCTACTGTACAGTTAGTGGTCGTATTGGTGGCCAAAACCCGATAAGTAGCACTGGCCGTAAGGTTGGTAAGGGCAAATATAATATCCGCATTTGCTCCTGACTGAGCAGCTCCCACATTGTTGGTCCCATCATTTAACTGATAAGTAAAGCCACTTTCGGCATTTTTTACGGTGATGTTGGCCCCCGCCCCTGAACAAATGTTGTTGACATCGGCGGTGACTTCTAGCCCACTATTGGGCAATGCATTTACCGTTACATTATGAGTAGTGGTCAGCGTTTTGACACAGCTAGTAGTCAGGTGGGTGGCCTGAACACTAAAGGCCGCGTCACTGGTTAGGTTATCCACCGTAAATACAAGGTCGTTGTCATTGCCAGTTTGGGCCGCGTTGATGTCAGATCCGCCATTTTTTAGTTGATAACTCACATTATTTTGTGCGTTCCGGACGGTAATGCTCACCGATTCTCCACTGCAAATTGTGCCATTACTAATATCTATAGTGAGGGCCGGATCGGGGGTATCCAATACAGTCACTGCAACCGTATTATTCAGCGCTTGCGAAGTACAACCAGTACGTGTAGCCAAGATGTTGAAAGTAGTAGAAGCAGTTAAGTTTTCAGTAGACAAATTAAGTACCCCCCCATTTCCGTTCATGGCGGTTCCTATGTTGCTATTGTCTGCATCATTTCGCAATTGATAACTTACGTCTGTTTCAGAACTTGCAATGGTAATATTGGTGGAGGTACCTGCGCACACCGAAGTACTCACTGCACCCACTACCAAGGCAAGGTTGGGAGGTTGAGCAATGGTGATTTGACGGGTAGTGGTCAGTTGTTCGGCGGTACAGCCCGGTCGTGAAGCCAAAATATTGAAGGTAGTCGTAGCCGTTAAATTCTCGGTGGGTAAATTGATGCTACCTCCATTACCCGCCACTGGGCTTCCTACGGTGCTGTTATCGGCATTGTTTCTCAATTGATAACTCACCCCAGTTTGGGAACTGGCCACCGTAATATTGGTTCCGGTTCCAGTACAAACCAGTGTCGCGTCCGACCCCACAGTCAAGCCAGTGCTAATACTGGCGGTTGCGTCAATGGTTTGTTCTTGAGTGAGTTGCACATCAGAGCAGCCCTCTCGGGTAGCCAATACATTGAAAGTGGTAGCAGCAGTAATGGCCGGGGTTTGAAAAGTGAGGATACCCCCGTTTCCGGCTTGGGCTACGCCCAGTTTGGTGGTGCCAATACGCAATTGGTAACGAACCCCTGACTCGGAACTGGCTACGGTGATGTTGGCGGTTCCACCACTACATACCGTATTTGCATTGGCTGCTACGGTGAGCGATGCACTGGGAGCAGCAGTAGTAGCTATGGCCACCGTATTGTTGAGCTGAGTGCCAGCACAGGCCCCTCCACTGGCTACAATGTTGAATGTAGTGGGGTTGGTAGTCACCGGACCAGTACCAAAACCAATGATTCCACCATTTCCAGTAGCGGCAGTACCCACATTGGTGGTTCCGTTTCTCAACTGGTAAGTCACCCCAGACTGAGATTTGAGTAACTTGATTTCAGTTTGTTCTCCACTACAAACCGTACTTGTGGCCGCTTGCAAAGTAAGGGTTTCGTCTATCACCGTGATGGTTTGAGTGGTGGTGAGTATGGCGGCACAACCCGCTGCATTGCTGGCCAATACATGAAAGGTGGTTTCAGTAGTAAGGTTGCCCGTATTGAAGGTAAGGTTTCCACCGTCCCCATTTTGAGGAGCGTTCACATCTGTATCACCTTTGCGTAGTTGATAAGTAACACCTACTTCAGAGCTTTCTACGGTGATGGTCGTGCTGCCATTGGGGCAAACAATATTCCCCCCTGCATTTACGGCCAGGGTATTGTTTGGCGGAGCAGATTGAATGACCGACTTGGTGGCCATGTTATCAGCATAACTACATTCGGCGGTTCCGGTAGTTACGGTATTGGCGGCCAAAGGATAAGAGGCTACGCTGTGATTATGGTTTACCAATATATAAATATTGGTCATATTAGCAGGCGCCCCGGTAATGGTTCCGGCCATGGTCAAGTTGCCTCCCTCTGGAATAACCGAAGGTGTAGCGAGGCTTTGGATTAGATTAGGAGCTCCACTGGTGTATGGGTCATCGCTAAAAACGGCAATATTGGTTCCCGCAGGCAAATCGGCACTACCCCCATTGGTAATCAAGAAACTGTAAGCCACATCGTTGCCGTTTTGGCATATATTGATGGCGCCTCCATTGATCTCGGCGCTGACGTCGGGTGCTGGGAAAATATGATCTCCGGCCACATCATAGATACTGGCTTGATTCAGAAAGGTGTTCAAAATGACCTTGTAGGGTTTACCATCAAAAGCAGAAGGAATCGTCAAGGCATTTTGTTGTACCTTCGGAATCGTTAAATCATCGTTTACATTGACAATAAAGTAGTTGTGTTGGTTCCAAACTGGACGAGATGGGCGCCAGGGCAAATCAGTAGATTTAAAACAACGTATGTAATCCGTACCACTGTTGCTAGAGCCTGGAGTGTCTTGCGCAGTCACGATGATTTCGGTTTGTCCATCACCGTTTACATCGGCAATAACTGGGTTGTCATAGCGCGTACCTGAGGGAGAAGCAATTTGTGTTTTGAGGTCTCCAGTGATGCCATTGTATACCACCAGGTTTTCTTCTTCACTGTATACCACCTCACTTATCCCGTCTCCATCAAAATCAAATACAGTACTGGAAGTTCTTTCTGAGTTGTCTACCAGACCGGGCTTGTCCCATTTTTTTACCAGTGTACCTCCATTAGCACTACCACTGGGGTCGATGACTACATAGATGTTTTTACCTGCTACCCCAATTTCCAACTCAGCATCACTATCAAAGTTCCCCACGTTGGCGCGTCCCCCCTTGCCAGTGCCATTGCCAATGGTGTAAGTAGAATACAATTGAGTAGAGGTTTGTAAGTCCCAAATATATACCTCACCATTACTGACCACAATGCCATCAATGTCTCCGTCTACATCCACGTCGGCTACTGAGGTGACTCCATCATTTAGGCCTGCTGGGGCAGTTACTGCAGGAGTAATACTTCCTGTTTGTATATTGACTGCATACACTACATTACCTGCCACGATTTCCAGTCCGCTACAATCGGTACAAAAATCATCGGGCAATACATCAATGGCGATAGAAAACAATTCACGAGAATCATTGATATCGTGGGCTCCTTGAGTCGTACTGGCATCACTGCCTCCATCTACCAACTTGGTTCCATCTACCGAGGAGTATATCTTGTTGCCGACATATATTTCAGGAATTCCATCGTGGTTAAAGTCTGCCAGGTTAGGCGTATACCGAGAGGCATTGCCATCGGTAGCAGTAGAAAAAGTATTGGTAAGGGTACCATTGGTGTAATCATAGCGATGTAATCTTCCACTACCATCAAAAAAGAATACTTCTCCCAATCCATCTCGATCTACATCTCCAATGGCCACCGAGTTAAAAGCATCACTGTTGTTGACCGATGCATTTACCTCAACCACTCCAGTCTGACCATTGAAAAGATACAAGTTTCCTGATTTGTTTTTTCCGACAACTTCAGGAATACCATCTCCGTCCATGTCACCCACCATCACACTGGCCCGTTGGTCTAGTGGAGTAGTGCTGCTGTTGGCATTTTTAGTATTCCAAACCTCAGTGATGGTGAAGTTTCCGGTACTGGGCATAAAGTTACAGCTTGGGATAGGGCTACCATAAAAGAAACCGTCGCAGTTGGTGGCGGTCTCACAGTCTGGGTCATAGCAATCAATCAAACCATCCCCGTCATCGTCTATGCCATTGTCACAAATTTCGGTAGATGTTTTAGATTGGGGCGTGACCAATTGCATTTCGTTGTTTGCAGGTGTCAAGGTGAAGTTGTTTTTTGTTGTAGTTGCACTTATTGACTTATCCTTCACATTGGTATGATGGCTTGCCTGAGGTAATGCCCGTTGTGCGATCCAGGGAACATTAAAACCAAATAAAGCAATCATCCCTACAACTAAAAGCCACTTTTGTACATACCAGTTATGGGTATATGTTTTGAGTGAAAGTAAACTAGTAGTGTTTTTCATTATCGTTCCAGTAAAAAATGATGAGTATGCACTCTTTTCGTTAATTAAAATTTTAGTAACGCGTTCGCAATAACTGTCCGATTTAGTTTTATTCCTCTTCGCTACACTTCGTTGCTTTTATTGCCCGTAGCCCTGC
>CALDJV010000046.1 GCA_937899305.1 uncultured Cytophagaceae bacterium | reverse complement strand
CTTCAAGAATCGCGCGGTATGATTGTTATCCAACTTGATTAAATCTTCGGGAACCCCCTCAAAACAAATTTCACCTCCTTTATCACCTCCTTCTGGGCCCAAGTCAATGATCCAATCGGCACTTTTGACGACTTCCAGATTGTGTTCAATCACCAATACTGAATGGCCTTGTTCCACCAATGCATTCAAGGCTTTGAGTAGTTTTTTGATATCGTGAAAATGCAGTCCAGTCGTGGGTTCGTCAAAAATAAATAAAGTACTTCCCTTGCGAGAATTGCGTTTATCCAGAAAAGACGCCAGCTTCAAACGTTGAGCTTCTCCACCACTTAATGTATTAGATGATTGTCCCAGCCCTACATAACCCAGTCCTACCTCTTGTAAAGGAGTCAATGCCTGCACAATTTTGGGTTGTTCCTTGAAAAAATCCAGACTCTCGTCAATGGTGAGCTCCAATACCTCGGCAATATCCTTATTATTGTATTTGACCTCTAGTATTTCCTTTTTAAATCGTTTTCCGTTACAGCTTTCGCAAGTAAGATACACATCGGCCATAAACTGCATCTCGATTTTTACTTTTCCTTCGCCCTCACATACTTCGCATCGACCCTTGTCTACATTGAACGAGAAGTGAGCAGGCTTGTAGCCTCGTTTTTTGGCCAAAGGTGTATTTGAGAATAGGTTTCGGATGGCATCATAAGATTTGGTATAAGTTACCGGATTGGAACGAGACGATTTACCAATGGGATTTTGGTCAATAAACTCTACGCCTTCCAAAGTGTTAATATCTCCTTCCAGGCTTTGGTATTTGCCCTTGGCGCTGTTGTAGTCTCCGTAGATTTTGGCCAGTACCGGATACAAAATGTCCTTGATTAAAGTCGATTTTCCTGAGCCACTTACCCCGGTTACTACTGTCATCACGCCCAGTGGAAAACGTATGTCAATATTTTTTAGGTTGTGCTCTTCAGCCCCTTTCAAGGTAAGAAAGGCACTCGCTGGGCGGCGTACCTGAGGGATATCTATAGTATCAGTACCATTCAAATAGTTCAAAGTATGCGAACTGCGCCCATTTTGAGCAGGTGCTCCCAATACGCCCTGAAAAACCAATTCACCGCCTCCAGTACCCGCGTCTGGACCAATGTCAATAATCTGATCGGCTTCCCGCATAATGTCTTCTTCGTGCTCTACCACAATGACGGTGTTGCCCAATGCTTTCAAGTCCTTCAATACCCCAATCAAACGATGGGTATCACGAGGATGCAACCCAATACTAGGTTCATCGAGAATGTACATAGAGCCTACCAGCGCACTTCCCAGTGCGGTAGCCAGTTTAATTCGTTGGTATTCTCCTCCCGATAAGGTAGAAGTGAGTCGATTCAAAGTAAGATAGCCCAGACCTACTTCATTCAGGTATTTGATACGGTTGTTGATTTCTACCAATACCCTTCGAGCGATGGTTTGTTCATTGGGAGTAAGTTTCAGACCTTGAAAGAGGGCTTGCAAGTCTTCCAATGGCATGAGCACCAAATCAGAAATATTATAGCCCTGGATTTTTACGTATGCAGCATCTTTGCGTAAACGAGTACCTCGACAATCCGGACACATGACTTTTCCCCGGTAACGTGACAACATCACCCGGTACTGAATTTTATGACTTTGACTGGAGATGTGTTCAAAAAATGCATTGAGCCCCAAAAAATGATCGTTTCCTTCCCAAAGCAGGCGTTTGTTCTCTTCGCTCAATTCCCGATAAGGGCGATGAATCGGAAAATCAAACTTGTAACTGCTGTTAATCAAGGGTTGAAACCACTCCTGACGCATTTTTTCGGTAGCCCAAGGTACAATGGCATTATCGTATACTGATAGATTCTTATTAGGTATGACCAAATCTTCGTCAATATCCAGTATTGTTCCAAAGCCACCGCATCTTTTGCAGGCTCCATAAGGATTATTGAAACTAAAAAACTGTACACTAGGCTCTTCAAAACGGATTCCATCCAACTCGAAACGATCAGAAAACGACCTTACTTCTTTTTTGAGTATATTGATGGTACAAGTACCCTGACCTTCGTAAAAAGCAGTTTGCACCGAGTCAGCAATGCGAAATTGGTTGTCTTCATTGTCTTTCTTAACCACATTGCGATCCACCAAAATGTGAATTTCTTGTCCTACCAGTGCTTTGATTGCAGCCACATCAGAAAGCAACTCTTCAATAAATAAAGTTTCTCCATCTACCAATAAACGGGTAAACCCTTTTTGAAAAATGAGTTTCAGCTCTTCTTCTAAGGTGCGATCTTCAGCGAGTTGTACCGGAGCCAGGATGAGTAATTTTTGACCCTCGTCATGAGCTTGAATGTAGTTGACTACATCGGTTACGCTGTCTTTCTTGACTACTTCTCCTGATTTAGGAGAGTAGGTGATGCCAATACGGGCAAATAATAATTTGAGGTAATCATAAATCTCAGTAGAAGTACCCACCGTGGCTCGAGGGTTTTTGGTGTTGCTTTTTTGTTCTACCGCAATGGCGGGCGATACCCCTTTGATGTATTCTACGGCTGGTTTTTCCATACGCCCTAAAAACTGCCTGGCATAAGAACTCAGACTTTCTACATACATGCGTTGCCCTTCGGCAAAGAGGGTGTCAAAAGCCAGCGAAGACTTGCCTGAGCCCGATAAACCAGTAATTACTACCAGCTGATTGCGGGGAATGGCCACATCCAAACTTTTCAAATTGTTTACTTGAGCGCCCTTGATAATGATATGATGCCTGGGGTCTAACTGATCTATGTTTACCTGCATTGTTGCGTGTTGTGTTTAGGGAGGGTACAAAAAATAACATACCCAATTTTTAGCACTTCTTTTGTCTGTATATTTCGTCTTTTTTATTGCCCTTAGCGCTGCTAGGGGCGCAAAAAAAAACTTATCTACAATCAAAATAACTCACTCAAATGGGGAGACTATTTCTTACACCCTCCCTTACCTGTGTTGCATGAATACTTTTGAGCTGCTTTTTGTTCAAAAAATATTCAAATAAGTAATTTGCCAACTGGGTATTAGCAAGCTGCAAATATACTGAAAAGCCACTCAGATATAAAAAAAGCTACTTGAGTTTTCTCAAGTAGCTTTTTATAAATTGAAGTTAAAACAACTTCATCAGACATCTTATTATTTCTGGATCACCAATCTTTGGCGAACAATGCCAGCCCGGGTATGGAGCTGTACAATGTATACGCCGTTGGCAAGTTTACTGGTATTCATTACTACCGAGTGATTCCCCCGATGTAGTTGGTTGGCTACTTTGCTCAAAACCTCGTGCCCTTGTTGGTCATATATTTTTACCTGAACAGGCTGGGTTGTTTTGAGGGTAAAACTAACCATCGCGTAGTTGCTAGAGGGGTTAGGGGTAATTTGAGTTTGTAAAGTAGGTTGAGCCAAAATCACGGTTTGTTGCTGGGTGCGACGAGCTGTATTGGACCAGCCATTGTCGTACCATCCTTCACCACAACGCGACAGGTCACCGGTTTGGCTACCACCATTGTCGTTGAATACAATGCTGGCACAATTGGCCTGTGTAATGGTGTAACTGTACCACCCATTGCCATCGTTTTGCATACTTACTCCTGGCCAATTGGTACCCGGGATACCCGCCGGAGTTACGTTCCAGTAGTGCATATGGGCTGTATTCCAGCTGGCAGGCTTTTTAAAGTGAATCGTTAACCCTGCGGCTGGTGTTGAGGTAGGTTTTTGATCATGCCAAACTCCATCTACATACCATCCTTCACCACATCTCGATAAGTCAGGAGTTTTGCTAGCCCCATTGTTACTAAAAATCACATTGGCACAGTTGGCCCCGGCCAATGTAAAACGGTACCACCCATCACCTTCAGCGGTCATGGCTACTCCTGGCCAAGTTGTGGTTTGCCCACTAGGAGTCACTGCCCAGTAATAAATCGTAGGATTGGTATAACCATTGGGTTTAAAATGCACAGTCAATCCGCTAGCAGCTGAGGCGAACGTGTAAGTACGCGTGAGTACTGAGGAAGCCAAGCCTTGATTGTCTACTGCAATGGCATTGAGCGTAGTAGTTTGACTCAAGTTGATTGCACCACTATATGGAGTAGAACTGGTATTGGGAGTGCTTCCATCCAAAGTGTAATAAATGGCAGGGTTAGGATCACTGTCATCGGTACTTGCCAAAGTAACCTGAATTGATTGCCCCTGGGTAAAATTCCCTCCTTCGGGTGTTACTGTCAAGCTTGGAGGTTGATTTACTGAGGCTCTAGGGTCTTGATCATACCATTGCCCATCTTGATACCAACCATCCTTGTCACGGGACATGTCTACGGTTTTGCTACCCGCATTGTTATGAAACAACAAATTGCTGCTCACGACTCCGTTGAAATCAAAGCGATACCAACCCCCACCAACATCGGTCATGACAACGCCAGGCCAATTACTATCACTCAATATCCCAGCAGGTTGTGCTCCCCAATGATGAATACGGGCTTCGTTCCAGCTAGGATTTTTTTTGAGGTATACCGAAAATCCAGCATCACCAATTACGTAACTATGAGACAATACAGGTGATCTATTTCCTTGATTATCAATTGCCAAGGCTTTTACAGTACTGGTAGATGATACCGTGATGGCCCCATTGTATTGAGGACTATTGGTAGTGGGAGTAGTGCCATTGGTGGTATAGTAGATGGTTACTGGAGTATTGCTCGAAGACGCAGAAAGTGTTACCTGAATAGGTGACGTATATACGCCTGGGGCGGGGCTAGCACTCACTATAGGATTGCTGCTACCATTACCCGGCTGAAAATAACCTACTCCATTTCCTCCAATCATTCCGGGGCCATTGAGTACATAAATACCGGCCGAACCAGAGGTAACCGAAAAGCTTAAGGAGCCACCAGTAACTGCGATTTCGGCTCCAGTGACGGCATCACGATAAATACCATTGGTAAGACCCGAAAAGGTAAAACTGGCTCCTCCATCTTTAGCCAATCCTACTGCTACTTCACTGTTGCCGTGTTTACGTACGTAACCTATTGCTTTGCCACCTCCGTTGCCATCCCAGCGATATGATCCCTTTTGCAAAGCTGGAACTGCCCGACGAATGGCATTGAGCTTTTTGATGTGTTGATAAATAATGTGGTTAGGAGCATTGGCAAATTGATCTCCATAATAAGCCCTTCCGGTTAAATCAATAGACTGCTCGATACCCGCTGCATTGTGAATATCGGCAAAAGCTCCTTTCATAAACTGTATTTCGGTACCATAATATACTACCGGAATACCTCGCCAAGTAAACATGAAGTTCATACAAGCTGCCAAGTTTTCCTCTGAACCTCCATAGCGTCTGTTCCAGTCATTGTTAGGACCAAAATCGTGGTTGTCTAGCCAAGTCAATAGCGTAGAAGGATCACTGTATAAATGGTCGTAGCGAGCTGCTGCCGTTACTTCCGAAAAATTACGTCCTTCCTCAAACACCCCATGAAAGGTAGCTTCAGCAAAGAAATCCAGTACTGCAATGTCTGAGTTAGCCGATTGCCCTACTGCACCTCGCCAAGTATAATAGTGGGGGTTGATTTCTTCTAAGTTGTGCAGCTCGTGGCGTAGTTGAGCCACTTCTCCAAAAATAAACAAATTGGGATTTACACTGTGAAAAGCGTCTTTGAAATAGAGTACATCTTCTTTACTCATGTGTTTCATAGTATCCCAGCGAAAGCCATCCACTCCCATATTGATAAATGTAGTATAAGCGGCCACCAAGTAATCACGTACTGCCTGACTACCTGTATTCAAGTCAGGAGTATCACCTGCCAAGGCCCGGTTGTGTAGGTTTTCGGTATCGTCGAAACCCTGCGCAAACCCATTGCCTGAATGGTGATACCAATTAGGATCACTGGTATCTACATAAGATTCTTTAGAAGGCCATTGAAAAGCCGCTAAATTCTGGTTGTAGGGAGCAGGCATCGTAGGGAGATTCGCTCTACTCCAAATTTTACCATCATCAGGGTTAGGAGTAATTCCATCGTAAGTCCAGTTAGGGTTGGGTTGGAGCGGATTACCTTGAGAGTCCTGGCCCCAAGGTTTGGTAGGATCGGTATTGTACTTGATTTCAGCTACGTTTTTAATGCCAAAACGTCCGGCATGATTGGTTACAATGTCCAATACGATTTTCATTCCACGGGCGTGCACCGCGTTGATCAAATCTTGAAAAGTAGCCCCAGGAGATTCCAAACGTGGATCTACCTTGGTAAAATCGTAAGCATGGTACCCGTGGTAATCCAACGGACTTCGGTTTTGTACAATAGGCGTGATCCAAATGGCGGTAAATCCCAAATCTTTGATGTAATCCAGTTTTTGGATCAATCCCTTGAAATCTCCTCGCCAAGTCACATCATTAGGATCAGTAATGCTGGGGTTGATGTTGGGATCAGGATTGTAAGAGCTCCATTCATTGGGCGCATTGTTACTAGGATCTCCGTCAAAAAAACGGGTAGTCAAGAGAAAATAGATGGTTTCCTCTCTGAAGTCTACTTGAGCATATACATTTTGGGGCACTATTGGCAGTAGCCCCAAAACAACAATTAATGCGATAATTATTTTTTTCATTGGAAATGTTAGGGTTAAGTATTTAGTAATGCTTTCAAAATAAGTGTCCGATTTGGTCATATGCATGGGCGGTTGGACGAGGCATTTTTTGCGCTCATAGCAGGGCTACGGGCAATAAAAATAACGAAGTCCAGCAGTTCAGGCAGTAGAGAAAAACCGACAGTTATTGCGAACGCATTACTTAGAAGTCAGTTAAAATGACTTCCTGATTGTACATGTATTAAAAACAATGACGCATAGATATCCATAGGCAACAATTTTATGTTTCCTCAAACTCCCTGAGCTTGTGGGGTAAAATTGTAGTCTTGATCTAGAAAAAATAAGTGGGACCCAAACGATTTTTTAGATGTGCCTGAATGTGTTTGAGATAAGTATTAGATAAATTTATCCTTGTATATTACAAATATAATTTATGGCAAATGTAATTGTCTTTTAGCGGCAACAGTTCCTTTTTATTGTCAAAAAATACCTCTATATTGAATTATGTAAATAAAAAGTAATATACAATCTTCAATTAGTGCTTAAATAGCGCTTTTTTCTGTTAAATTATTTGTAGTCGAAATAATATTTTATGGATAATTGTATTAACTATTAGTTAATATCCTAAATAAGCTTAAAACCCTATAAATTATTTGGTGTTCGCATTACTTTTGTTGTAATTGTGTTGCCAAAAAATCGCTAGCCAAAAATATCAAAAACTACAAAGCCATAAATTATGTGGGGGAAAACGCAACTCTCGAAGTCAAGCGGGACGATGGTACAAAATCGTCGTCGACCATCATCTAATCAACAAAGAAATGCCAATGGGATTATACCCTCTACCAAGGAATCTACGGGAGATTGGGTACGACAAATTCGTCAAGCTTTTTCAGGGCTTGGTACCGACGAACAAATGGTTTATCGGATTTTGGACTTGCCTAAAGATGAACTGAAAATGGTCGTTGCTCAATACGAAGCCATCTATAAAGAAAAGTTTGTGCCGCGTTTAAAGTCCGAAATGAGCAGCTTTTGGAGTAGTGAAGATTGGAATTTTGCCGCTTATCAACTTAAAAGCGCTGGTTTGGGGGAGTTGTTGACCAATGTATCGGCTCCCAAGTTTTCGGTAAAACAAGGAGGAATCAAAAGTAGTCATGCGGGCAAGGCAGTATATCCGGGAGATCGGGTTTCTTACCAACTCAAGCAAGACTACGATAGTTACCAGTGGTATGCAGTCAATGATTTTGATGCTACCGAAGCCTATGATAAAAAAGATGCTACCATGGCCAAGGGCTCTTCGGCTGCGGTAGGTAGTTTCAAGGCGGGTTTTCCTGGCACCCATAAAATTATCTGTAAAGCCACTAAAAAAGGACAAGCACCTGTTTTTCACGAATTCCAACAAGAAGTACATAGTCATGCCGAGGAATTAGGAGAAGAGAATGTGTCCTTCGAATATTTGGCCCATTTTCTGGCCTACAAAGACGAAGACTTCATCAATCAGGGGCAAACCAATAGCCCAGGCAAATCTTGGCAAAAAGCCAATAAGATCTTAAGCAACATGGGCTACAATCTGAAAAGTGCTCAGGTATACCACGGAAAACACGATTTTGATGTGGTGCGCATTCAGCCTTTGAATGGTATGTCAAAGAATCCAGTCATTGCCTTTCGAGGTACCCAGCCCACTCACTTAGACGACATTACTACCGATTTGAATCCAATAGGGGTAGGGTTTGACCAATTTTACACAAATCTGAACTTGATCCTACAAGTTATCAAAGATGCAGGGGGAAAAGCAGATTTTACCGGACATAGTTTAGGGGGAGCTTTGGCCCAATATGCCGCGGCCTATTATCCCAATGTAGCCAGTCGAGTGGTTACCTTTCAGGCTCCGGGCATCGATAGTGCATCAGCTGCTACATTTGCCCGGCAAAAAAATCGTCCTGAAGTAACCCATAATATTGCCGACAATGATGTAGTAGATTTGGCAGGTAGCAAACATCTTCAGGGGGATGTATATCGGCATGAGCTCAACTCTTGGTTTACTCATACCGATTATATGTTTGTGGCCCCTCAGTTTAAATCAATCCGTCAGAAGCTGGGCTTGACGGATAACTATTTAGAGAGAGAACTAGAACAGCAAGCCGATTTTCCAGCCTTCAAAACCATTCGCAAATACGATGAGTACCCACACCCAATCAAAAGTGCCATTGTAGAAGGCCTGCGTCAGTTAGGTTCTTCGGGGTTACGAAAACTTTACGAAATTTTGCGCACAACGAAATTTAAACAAGACATCGCCCAAGTTCAACAGCGTCTTAGTCGTTGGCAACAGGCAAACGGCCGTCCTTATCCTATGACAAATTCTTGATAGTGAATTTCTCTTTCGGAGTTCTTGGGGTTTTTATAAGTAAGCTTCAGGCGATAAGTTCCGGGTGTTGCTTTTTGCCGAGCAGTTTTGCCTTGTGCATCACACCATTTCTCTATTTTATTCCACACAAAAGTTTTCGTTTGTTCCTGAGCAATGTCTATAGTACGAGGAGGAGGAGGGCAAGAAGCACCGCAAGGACAGTATAACCAACGTACTTGTTTCCATTGGGTTTTGGTGCCCTCATTGGCCAGTTTCTTCTCTACTACAATCATCAAGGGGTCATAGATTGTCAGTGCTTGTTGGCTGACGTTCTTGAATTTAATGATGACTTTCTCATCTGAGTTATATTCCTGTTTGGCGTCTACTTGCCAAAGCGATTTGATTACTACTGGTTTATCAGTGGTTTTGTTATGTTTCTTGCAACCCATTGCAAAAGCAAATAGACAAGCCATCATGATGTAATAAAGACAAAGTTTCATTTTTGTGAATTTTGTTGAGGGTAGAATAATAAAACCAAAGTAAGCAAATTTTTTGAAACTACTAATAATCATTTTAACCTAGGCTACGATCATTGTTTTTAAAATTGTATTTATTAAATAATATGCTTGTTTAGTTTATTTTAAGTTTTTCTGAAAAATATTTGCAATAAACCAAACCTTTCTTTTACTTTGTC
>CALDJV010000045.1 GCA_937899305.1 uncultured Cytophagaceae bacterium | reverse complement strand
TATTGGAGCTATTAACAGTTTTATAAAATAGAAGGGGGCGAACATGTTGTTCTAAAGCAAAGAAATATCTTGATTTTCTATTATCCCAATATTACGTCATAGTTATATTATTTTGATTTAATAAAAGGTGACTTTTGCCAACGGTTTTTTTTCTAGATTTGCAAAAAATTAACCGTCATATAAAATATCGAATTTTTCCATAAACATGATCATGGGTAAAAATCGTAGGGGGAATATAAGCTTGTTAATTGTGCAGTTGCTTTTCTTGGTGTTGGCTTTTATGCTTGCCCTGCAATTGCTCATACTTGCTTTTGACCAAATGGGTCAAGAACAAGTAGGGCATATTTTTGCCGCTACATCCAATCCCTTCATCGGCTTATTCATTGGGTTGCTGGCTACTGCAATCATTCAAAGCAGTTCTACCATTACCACGCTTACCGTTGCTGCAGTGGCTGCCAACACCCTTACCCTCGATAGTGCAGTATTTATCATTATGGGGGCCAATATCGGTACCACAGTGACAAGCACCCTGGTGTCGGTAAGCCACGTATCGCATCGAAAAGAATTCCGCAAAGCCATTGCAGCGGGTACTTTACACGATTTTTTCAACATATTTACGGCCTTGATTCTATTTCCTCTGGAATACTATTTCCAAGTTTTGTCCTCATTGGCTCGTTATCTTTCACAACTGATTCATGGCAATTCGGTAGGTACTATGCATTCGTTTCCTAATCCTTTGGGCAAACTATTTTCTCCTTTGACAGATTTTTTACATCATAGTTTGGGCCACAATAGCATCGTTACCTTGATCCTGGCCGCCATTATTCTGTTCATTACCATTCGTTCTATCGCGTTATTACTCAAACCCAAATGGGACGAAGGATTTAAAAAAGGCATCGAGAAAAACTTTTTTGGGCGTCCTTTTCGGGCTTTATTATCGGGTACTGTCATTACCGGCATCGCCCAGTCAAGTTCAGTAGTTTCTTCATTGGTTGTGCCTATGGTAGCTTCCAACAAGTTATCGGTACAAAAGGTTTTTCCATTTATTATGGGAACCAATCTTGGGACAACATTTACCGCGTTGTTTGCTTCTCTTTCCAAGTCGGAAACCGCTTTGAGCATTGCGCTCACCCATATACTATTCAACCTGATAGGTGTGTTGATCTTTTACCCGGTTCCGGCAATGCGTAATATACCAGTTTGGTTTGCCCGAAGATTAGGAAAAGCGACCTTACGCAATCTTTTGTATGGGTTTATATATATACTTTTCACCTTTTTTATTCTCCCTTTTTTGCTGATTTATTTCTCTCAAAAAACCATCAAAAATCACAATAAAAGCGCAACGCTTGAACGTTCAACCATAGAGAAACTAGAAAGGGAATGATTACCAGAGAAAATATAGGAGAGTAACAATAAAAGGCGAACAAAATTACCTTGGAGGGGGTATAAAATAGAGTAGGGGTATACAAAGTATACCCCCACAATGAATCAATCAAAAATTAAACAATCTCTAAACTTAAAAAAACAAAACAAATCAAATCCACACTATTTGTCCTGTAGAGTCAGGTGATGTGCCAAGGAGGCATCCGCCTGTAAACTCAGTAATTTTGCTTTGCTAATCTGGGCAAAGTTGCAAGCTTTGCGTTCAGCCCCATTCTGTACTGGGGTGAGCCGAAAAGATACTTGCGAATCTATATTTTTGAGCATTTTTCCAACCTCATCTAGTTCAATAGATAAGGGCATATTTTGAAAAGATGCTTTATAATCTTTACGAACATCCAACACACATACTTTGGTCCACTGCTGCCCATCTACACTTTTACTCACAATGACCTGAGTGGTTCCTTTCTGGAAATTGGCCAGTAGCTGTAACACCAAGTGCTTGGCTCCTTTATAATCTTGTACAATGTCAAATGCCTGAAATTTTCTATCTCGTTTTTGTGCTTGAACCTGTTGTAAGCCAGTAAATAAAAAAATAGTCAAGCAAACAGATCCAAAAATCTTTGATTTAGATAAGTGCTTCTTCATAGGTTACTTTTGTGTGCCTGTATTATTAATTAAGGTGTCGGATAATTTGATCTTGAATTACATTACAAATTTAGGGGTTTAAAAACAAAGCAGAAAATTTTGCTTTTTTCTAATCGGGAAGGTTAAGTAAGAATTGGGTCCAAAAAAAAGCTTTTCAAAATTTGAACGGATTATTTATCTCGATTTTCCTTATTTTCAAAAACTTTCAATTTAGTCAACTTCGTTATCTGATAGAGGAAAACGAACCTCATTATTTCTAAGTTTAAAGTTTTGATATTGAGTTGGTTAGTGGAAAATGAGTGCCTCAGTGGAGCGCTAGATGTGCAAATATGTGATAGGTTGATTGGGAGGTCTCAAAGATAATGTTGATTTTAATTACACAAATGCTATTTTTAACAAAAAAATGACAAATAACAGGTCTAAAAATTGGTTTATCAGGCAATATAAGAGATTAAAACCTGTACGAAGCTGGTGGAAGTATCGATTCGTTCGCTATCCTGTGATTGGGAGCATGGCTTTGGTTTCGTTGTTTTTTGTGCTTCACTGGTTGTTTCCTCTCAGGGTAAAAATAGAATATTCTCAGGTAATGGTGGCGCGTAACAACCAGGTTTTGCATGCCTTCTTGACCTCGGACGAGAAGTGGCGAATGAAAACCGAGTTGAATGAAATTATTCCAAACTTGAAAAAAGCCATCGTTCACAAAGAAGACAAATATTTTTATCGCCATTGGGGAGTCAATCCTATGGCAGTGACCCGTGCGTTGTTCAATAACATTATTCAAAGACGTAAAACTTCGGGAGCATCTACCATTACGATGCAAGTAGCCCGATTGCTAAACCCTAAAAAACGAAGCTACGCCAACAAGTTGGTAGAAATGTTTCGAGCCTTACAGTTAGAACTAAAGTACTCCAAAGATGAAATTTTGCAAATGTACCTCAATCTGGTACCATATGGGGGAAACATCGAGGGAGTAAAAGCGGCCTCGTTGTTGTATTTTGGCCGAATGCCTCATCAGTTGAGTATTGCTCAGATTACTTCATTGGCAATCATTCCCAATCGTCCCACCTCGTTGGTGATTGGTCGCACCAACGAAGCCATTGTAAAAGCCCGTAATAAGTGGCTCAAGCGCTTCGGGAAAGCCAAAGTTTTTGAACCCCGCTTCATCAAAGCAGCTTTGGCAGAACACCTGAACGCTACGCGCAGTGAGGCACCTCATG
>CALDJV010000044.1 GCA_937899305.1 uncultured Cytophagaceae bacterium | reverse complement strand
ATTATTTAAGAAACAATTAGATCAATAATACTTTTACCAAGTTTTCAAAATATTGTCGCTCGAATGACAGGCCTACGATAAAATTAATCGTCCTTGTTTTTAAAAAAACGGGACAAATACGTTGGTGGGCACGTACTATTAAGGTTAATCTTTAGGATGTCACAAACAATGAAATCATCATTTGCATCAAGACATATCAGAAAAAACAAATTAAAAAAAAGAAAATTAAAAAACAGAAAATTAAAGATTCATCTATCTTTGTGCGTTGAAAGTACAATCAAACCAAAACATAATTCATATGCAATACGCAAAATTCTACAACATAACCAGGCTATGGAGCTTGTTATTAATTATTTGCTCAGTTTCCCCCCAACTCATGGGCCAAGCCACTTTTACTATCAAAGATTCTGTGTCTGTTACAGATGCCGGAGGGGTAGTTGTTTTATCAGATGGTAGTTTTTATGTAACTGAGCGAGCCACCGAAAAAATCAAAAAATATGACAAGAACGGTACTTTTATTTCTGAATTTGGAGGAGCAGGAACTACCGATGGACTATTTGACAACCCTACCGGCATTGCCATTGATAGCCAAGGGAATATTTTCGTAGTTGACCGAGATAATAATCGGGTACAAAAATTCAATAGTAGTGGCACTTTTATCAAAGTAATTGGAACCACTACCGCCAGCACCGCCAATGGAGATTTTGATACCCCAATTGACATTGCAATTGATGCTGCTGATAATATATATGTGGTAGATGCGGTCAATGATCGGGTGCAAAAGCTAACCAATGATGGTGTTTTCATCAAAAATATAGGTAGTACTGGTGCAGGAGATGGACAGTTTGAGAAACCTTTTGGTATTGCTACTGATTCAGATGCCAATATTTACGTTACAGACGCTGATAACGATAATGTACAGAAATTTGATAGTACTGGAACTTTTATCTCTAAATTCGGAACATTTGGATCTGGCAATGGAGAGTTTCAAGGCCCAACCGACATCGCTTTTGATGCGAATGGCAATATATATGTGGTAGATGTCACGAATGATAACATTCAAATTTTCAATAGTAGCTTTACCTATGTAAGGGATGTTAATCTACATAGAAACCTTGTACTACCTACCTTTATGGCATTCAACTCAAACGGAGAATTTTTTGTAACTGACAAAAATCTTGATTATGTGTACATCTATACTCCAGTCCAAGAAATCAATGTAAAAGCAGGTACCGCAAATATTCCTTCGTCAAGTACCCGAGATTTTGGCAATGTCAATACCGGAAGTAGTACTTCGGACGTCACCTTTACCATCGAAAACTTGGGAGGGGTTGACCTTACTTTGAGTGGTACCGCAGGTAGCTTGGTGGCCTTGAGTGGTACCGATGCTTCTGATTTTACCGTCACTCAAACCAATGTAACGTCCAGCATTGCGGAAGAATCTAATGTTACTTTTACGGTCGCCTTTAGCCCTAGCTCAGCCGGAACCAAAAGCGCTACCTTGACCATCATGAGCAATGATGCTGACGAAGGTACTTATACTATTAACTTGACAGGGAAGGGAGTAACTCCAGAAATCAATGTAAAAGCCGCTGGTGCTGATGTAGCTTCAGGAGGCAATTATGACTTTGGTTCGGTACAATCGGGACAGAGTTCTTCGGATGTTACCTTTACTATCGAAAACACCGGGGATGGAGCACTTGCTTTGACGGGCACTGCGGGCAGCTTGGTGGTATTGAGCGGTACCAATGCAGCTGATTTTACCGTTACCCAAACCAATGTCACTTCTCCTGTTGCCGCGGGTGGTAATGTTACTTTTACGGTAAAATACACCGCCAGTACTTCAGCCATTGGCGCAGCCAGTGCGGTATTGACCATTACCAGCGACGATGCTGACGAAAGCACTTATACCATCAACCTGGCGGGAAGTTCTACCAGCAGTGTCACGGGATTGCCTGCCAACTTGATTTCAGGTAGTCTGAAAGTAGGCCCCATACCTGCGCACGATCACCTCAATGTAGCCATCAGCGGAGCGGTTTCTCCCAAAGTACAATACCAAATCATCGATTTACAAGGTCGCTTGGTAAGCAAAGGATCCGCTACTACCCAAAATGGCAAGGTAAGTCTGAACGTAGAATCTTTGAAAGATGGTACTTACTTGTTTGTGGTACAAACTGCCCAAGGTACCGTGGTACGTCGTATCCAAAAACAATAATTACCCCCTGAGGATCAGTCATTGGGCAAGCGATTGCTTGATGACTGATTTCTCCCTAAAACCACTTTATAAAGTCAAATAAATTTTAAAATTGACCATCATGAAAAAATATATTGTATTGACCTTGGTAGCTGCCTTTATGGTATTTGCCCAGGCTTGTAAAAAAAGTGATAACAACCCTACTCCTACCTCTACTACGGACCCTAATTTGCTCAATACCTGGAAGGTATCACAGGTACTGGAGAACACCTTGGACATCACCGCTGAATTTACCCAATACCGCATTACTTTTGCCGAATCGGGTTCTGACAAAACCTACACTTTGGTAGATCGTCAAGGTACCACCAGTACCGGAACCTGGAGCATCAGTACCGATGGTTCTACCATCACCCTTACTTCGGGCAGTAGTACGGTTACCCTTACTGGGGTATCTATTTCGGCCAGTGAGTTGAAATACGGGGCCGCCGAAGCAGGCAAAGCTGGTTCAGTGAACCTCAGTTTCACCTTGATTCCGGCTTAGTAAGCTACCAACATATTGTCATAAAACGCATCAAAAACCACCTCACTCCGGGGTGGTTTTTTTATACCAGTAATGTACTTGTTTAGATTTCGCCCCTCTCTACCTCACCCATTATTCACCTGATTTTTAACATTAATTCAATATAAAATACCACGCAAAACCAGTTTGATAGAATTTAAAACTGCATTTTTGATGTTTTTTCTATTGAATGGTGTTTAAAGAGTTCCAAAAATAGGATTTATCAGTTCTCCCCTTTAGGTTTGCCCCTTGGTTTAAAAAACCATTACTAAATTTACTTATTGATCTTTCGCAGTGATTTTCTTTAGAAATTTTACAATAAATACAATTCTGAATGCGTCAGCTAGACTCGGCATTTAGTCTGTCAGCGTTAAGAACTTGAGTAATGAAGCCGTTGAAAATGATCACTGACATCCGTAGGCAGCGCGCTGGCTCTGTGTGAGGATGGAATGTTTGAGCATTTTAGGCGTAATGAATCAAGTTTAGCTAGACA
>CALDJV010000043.1 GCA_937899305.1 uncultured Cytophagaceae bacterium | reverse complement strand
TTTTTTTGAGCTCTTTTTTCAACAAACTAATCAGTTGGTAGGCTTGTTCATCGTCTACATCTACTACAATGCATTGATTGGCGTACATCAAAAGCTGCTGTTGAATTTCTTCATTGTTGGGGTTGGCTTGCCACATTTGGTAGTAAGCCTTGGTCAGCCCTTTTAGCACTGTAATGTTGCGGGCATCCAGCATCAAGGCCTGTTTATACGCATTGATTGCATCAGAATGGTTTTCAAATTTCAAGTGATTGCTGCCTCGATTTATAAAATCATTCAGCGCTTCATTTATCTGTAAGGTGTTGAATCCTAGTTTGTTAGCAATTTGTTCGATGTCTTGTTGCGACAAAAAACCATTCTTTTTTTGTACCTCTTCAGCTTTCTGTAAATATTTTTTTAATTCGTCTTGCGAGTATGACATAAGTTTGGCTGCTTGTTTGGTAATGACTTATTTGGTAATGAAGGGTATGACTCAGGCAATGAAATTATTTGTGAAAGAAGCGCCATATCGCTCCAATGATTTCTACTGCTCCCCAGCCTAGTAGTACCAAAACGATAAACATAATTACATCATCGGTTCCGATCTTTACAGGCTCTTTTTCTGATGCTTTGACAGGGGCAGGAGGGGGGGGGAGTGGCTATTTTCTTTTTATAGATTGTATCACTGATTTGCTCTTTAATTTTGTCTCGTTGTTCCAAGTAGTACACCCGTTCGTATTGCAATTCTTTAGGCAAAATGCTTTCTAGTTGCTCCAGCATTTCTTGTCCCGTACTGACGACCCGATTCTTTTCCTCACTTTCTTCCTCAGTAAGGGTATTGCCATCTTCTTCCTTAAGCATCAAATATTCAGCATCATCAGCATATTTTTTAATTTCTTCAATGGTTTCTTTAGAGGCTACCCCCAAAAATATTTCTTCGGCTTTTTGGTCGTAATAGTCAACATTGTAGATGTGGTCTATGTAGGGCACCTTTTTGAGTTTACTGATGATTTCAAAAGGTTCGGGGCGAGAAGAATCCAATTCTATGCAACGTTTAGCCGACATCCAAGCCTTGGTTTTATAAGAAAGGTCGTCATTCTGGGTCATTTCTTTGTAATAGATTTGAGTGAGTTCCCAAATCACATCAAAATTCTTAGGAGAAAGCGTGGCCAGTTGTTCGTAAGCTTCTGCCGCATCTTCATAGTTGTCATACCGATGGTGAAGCTGGCCCTTGATCCAAAAGTTTTGAGTAGCTTCTGCCACTTGGTTTAGGTCAAACCCTAGTTCTGTGGCCATGTTGGTGACATCTGCCTCCGATAAAAAATTAGCATTCTTTTTCGCCAATACTTCTTCGGCTTTCTTCAGGTAATTTTCCAGGTCCTGTTGTGAGTATGTCATGTTTATTGTTAGAAGGGAGTTATATGTTTTTTAAAAATACTTGATGTGTCACTTTAGTATACCTGGTTGGTATCATCTAAAGGGACAACTTTTATAAATTTATTTAGTGCAAGGTTTTTCTTATACTACTATTATAGAATACATACATAAAATAAAGTGTTGAATGGTTTTCGGTTCGTGTTTTTTGTAATGATCAAACCAAAAACACAATAAACCACTCATATTAGGAGTGAAATTATGGAAAATTATTAAAAAAAACGACTCAAAAAACTCATCATGCCTCCATCGGGCGTAATTTGAGACTTGAGTCGCGAATTTTTTATTGCTTCTTAGTACAAATAATGGTAAAATAGGCTTGTATCAAGAGGTAAAAAGATGCACCGAGATTACCAGTCGAACTGGGCATTGGAATGGTTAAAACGAATTTCACCTTTGCGCCTTTCGAGTATATCCACAAATTGTTTTCCGTAGGGCTGAAGCTTGAACAAGTGCTCTTTCAGGCGATGTACCCGAACATTAAAATTATAAAGTGTTACTTCCTTGAGTTCTTCTTTAGAGAGTTCGTCCAGCAAATATCCCACTTCCACCCATCCCTGGTCTTTGAGTGGTAAACCTACCTGAGCATCCTTTTGTCGTTTTTGGGCAAGCGTTAACAACAAATAATTGTAAGAACGTTCCCCCAAGTCCATAGCCCCATCTTTAGTGATAATTTTAACGGCTATTTTTTCTTGATCGGTACTGATAGTAAACTGAAAATAAGCCTGCATTTTGATGATGCCATAATCTACGGTATCGTCTATCCATTCGTTTTTGACAAATAGCCATTGTTGGCCATCAAAATCGACAATTTGTTGATGTTCAAGTACATAGGTTTCCCCCGACTTCTCCAGTTTCCATTGTTTTTCGGTAGTATAAAAAAATGTGACTTCAGGGCTTTCTCCATTGGGTAAGGCCTTGTAGGTGTCCAACAATATCATTCCAGCTTGGGTATGCAGCGGTCTTAGATAGCTTTGGGGAGGGGCCAGGTCTACAATTTGCCACTCAGTAGAAGGGTCATTGCCAAACCTAATAATGTCTCTGGGCTTTAGCTTGACCGTATTTTTGTGCAAAAAGGAACGATTTACCAGGGTGCCATTACGGCTGTGGTCTTTCAGGTACCAATGTTTTTCGCGCCAATATATGGTCGCATGATTGGTAGATACGTCAGAATTTCTGGGAGAAATTTGGGTAATACGGTCATTTCCTCTTCCAAAAGTATGTTGAAAATGAAGATAAACCGTATTCTGGGTGAACAGATTAATGATGGTTGCCATACTTACTTTATCAGTTTTATTTTAGTCTTACTGGCCTAAAAATAAATGATAAAGTGTAAATGGCAATTGTTCAAGTACGAGAAAAAGTATGAGGTCGGCAATAAACTCTGATTAGTCTGTGCTTTGGCAGGCACAGACCCGCATTTTTTCTTTCTTTTAGGGTCTTAGGTACATTTGGTCTCCTTATCAGTAA
>CALDJV010000042.1 GCA_937899305.1 uncultured Cytophagaceae bacterium | reverse complement strand
TTTCACAAGTTGGAAACAACCACCTAGTGAATCAAAAATAGTCGTCTGTGGACTAAAGACGGACCCTCAACTTGAAGTCAAAACGAAACTTTATTTTTTACAAATTACTAATGAGCAAAGCAAAGGTTTTATGATGAATAAATGCATTTTTTTGGATCGTGATGGCGTACTCAATCGCGAGCGTGGCACATATGTCTACCGTCTTGAGGATTTTGAGGTGATAGAAAACGTTGCTGAAGCACTCAAACAACTCAAAGAGGCGGGCTATTTGTTGGTAGTAGTCACCAATCAATCAGGAATCTCTAAAGGTTTGTATACCCGAGATGACGTAAAAAAATGCCACGAATACCTGCAACAGCATTGTGATCACTTGCTCGATGATCTTTTTATGGCTCCATACCACCCCAGCATTTCCACCTCACTTTCGCGCAAGCCAGATTCTTGGATGCTGGAAAAGGCCATCGGTAAATACAACATTGACATTGCTCAGTCGTGGTTGGTAGGTGATAGCCCCACTGATATAGAAGCGGCAAAAAAAATACAAGTCAAAACAGTACAAATTGAATCATCTTTTGAGCATAAACCTTTGTCGCCGCTCTCTGATTATACTGTTAAAGACTTGTATGAAGCTGCCCAGTTGATTTTATCCTCGAGCAACTAAAATATCTTGAAAACTTAACTAACCTCTGGCCTTCACCAAAGTTGCCTTGTCGTTTTGTTCGTGATGAGGGTTGGGAGTATGCTTTACTTTAATGTCTTTTTGCTGTCTGGTATCTTTCATATAAGTAGGACAAGTATACCTCTTTTTGGCACAAGAAGTAAAACCAATCAATGCTACCAGAGCAAATACAGTCAAAACTTTTTTCATCAATTTATATAATTTATAGTGTTTAACGCTTTATTATAATGGATTATATGAAATAGTACATTTATTATACCAATCTATGTACAAACGTATAACGCAATTGAAGGTTAAATGTAATAGAGTTTTGGGTTTTTTTACAAAAAAAACTGACAAAACTCGCCGAATTTAGTAAGAATTACTAAAAACTGTAACGATAATTTGAGCCATTAGTTGTATATCAAATTGGGTTACAGCGTGTACTTTAGAAATCAGAATCGTAGTAAAAACATATATTTTTGTAATTTCGTACAATAATTACTACACCAATATCAGAAAAATACGTATGACGAAGATAAGAATTATTGAAGTAAAATCGGAGATAGCAGCAGGTACTCGGGGAGCTAGTTTAGGCATAGATGCCCTAAAAACTGCCTGTTTGAATAGCGCTTATCAGAACAATATCATTGAAGACCAGACATTTTTTGCCAGGCATGAACGATTAGAAGTACCCAACGCCAATGATACATTGTTTCAAAAAAACAAATTCCCTTATGCCAAGCGCATCAATGGGGTGCGAAAGGTACTTACTGCCACCTGTGATCATGTAGCAAAAACCATTGGACAAGATATGTTTCCATTGGTACTGGCAGGCGACCATGGCTCTGCCGCAGGTACCATTGCCGGACTCAAAAAAGCCTATCCTCACAAAAAGTTGGGAGTGATTTGGATTGATGCCCACGCTGATTTGCATTCTCCCTATACTACTCCATCAGGTAATATGCACGGGATGCCTTTGGCGATTGCATTAAATGACGATAACAAAGCCAATCAAATCAATACCCTGGATCCAGAAACGTATACGCATTGGGAAGCTTTGAAAAACACAGGAGTACCTGGAGCAAAACTAGAAGGACGCCATATTGTGCTCATTGCGGGGCGAGACATAGAAAAAGAAGAACAAGCACTAATGGATAAGTATGGCATCCGAAACTTTACTGCGGAGGAAGTAAAACAGCAGGGAACGGATTCAATTATACAGCAAACCCTCGATATTTTGGAAGAATGCGATATGATTTATGTATCGTTTGATGTGGACAGTATGGATTCGGACATCACAATGGGAACTGGAACTCCAGTACCGCATGGCATCTCGGTAGAAGAAGCCAAAGCCTTGAATACTGGTTTTGCCCAAAGCCCTAAATTGGTATGTTGGGAGATGGTAGAGATCAATCCTACCCTGGACAACAAGGTTAATCTAATGGCCGAAAATGCCTTTGAGATCTTGGAAGCTACTGCCGAAGCCTTGATTGATAGCCATCAATTGGTAGAGGCTTGAGTTGGGGAAAAATAAACTCCTTGATAACGAAAACGTCCGCTTGTGCTTCTATACTGAATCACAAGCAGACGCTTTCGCCAGGGACTTGAAAATTTCATTGTGATATGGTGCTGTCAGACGCTATATCACAATGAAATCATTAAACCATTTGAAAAAATAGCTTCAGGGCAAAAGCATAACATCAAACAATTACTCAATTTTGGCACTATCGGGATCACTGATGGTGAGTTGTAAGATGAGGTTGTTGATGAGTGCCTGAAAGGCTAAAAAATTATCATTGACCTGGATCTTGCCTTCTATCAACAGGTCATACACCTGGGCTTTGATTTCCAAAATCTCAGCAAATGCTTCCTTGTAAAAAGCCTCTCCACCTTTTTGATTGATCCGTTTTTCGAGCTCAAGGGCGCGCTGATAAAACTCTCGCAACAAGCGATAACGACGATTGTTACGCCAACGCATGAAAGCCGCAAAACCCGCAATGAGTACACTTAAACCCGATGCAATGGGTTTGGAGTAACGCTCAATCAAAGTAGGTCGGTTTCGTGCTTGAAACATGGCAGTGCCCTCGTGTATTGCATAGTGCAAATCGTCGGGGTCAAAATCATCCTCCATGCGATTTAGAATGTGCCCCTTGCTATTAAACTTATAAATGTTATCGATCAAATCATACACCTTGTGTTTGTGTACATCTTTGTGGGTCAGCAGCACTGCCGACACCCCAATGGTAATGAATGCTTTTTTGGGCGTATGTCCGTATAGTTTGGCTGGAATGATGAAAGTATGCACTTCTGGGTGAAAAATTCTGAAGCCCTCTGCTGAAGATAATTTGGGGTTGGTGGTGCTCGGATCCAGGTTAAAAAGTACCAGATTGGGGTTGGCCAATTGGGTTCTTACCGTTTGGTCATTAAAGTCAGTCAAGAAACAACTAACATCTATTTTATTCGCGGTTACTTTGTTGTTTTTGTAAGGAGTAGTCACAAAAGTACATTTGCTCAGATCTACCTTGTAGTGCTTCAGCAGGTCCATCAGTAAA
>CALDJV010000041.1 GCA_937899305.1 uncultured Cytophagaceae bacterium | reverse complement strand
TATGGATTATTTTTGATTTGCATCTACTTCATTTCTAATCAACTCGCATTCTACCCGGCGGTTTCGCGCCCTTCCTTCGTCGTTGTCTCGTTTGTCAATCAACTTACCTTCTCCCCATCCCTTCAAATCCAAGCGATTGGGGTTGATATCGCGGCTAATGAGGTACTCCATTACTTTACGGGCCCGATCTTCCGACAACTTCTGATTTCGTTGGTCGGTTCCGGTCTGGTCAGCGTGCCCATTCAACAGCAAACGTACATCAGGGTTAGATATCAAGTAACTTACCAACTTCTCAAGGTCTTTTTCGTGCTCTTTTTTAATGTTATCCGACTTATAATCAAAAAATACGACTACGTATACTTGTTGGCTTCGTTCTAGTTTTTTGAGGGTCATATTGAGCACTTCTTCTTTGGCTCGAATCAAGCTAGGTACTTGGATAAGCTCATTATGATACAAATACCCTTTGCGCGTTACATGCAGCAAATAAGTACCAGTAGAATCTATATTACCAATATAGTTGGCCTTGATCGTATCAGGCAAGTTTTCAAAGTCTCGAAGTTCTCGGTTGGTTTCCACGTCTACCAATACCACCCTGGCATCATTAAGAGGGCGCCCACTTTCCTTGTCCCGAATCATGCCCCGAATGGTCAATGTAGGGCTTTGATAAAGTTTTACATCTACCACTTCCTTGCGAAGCGCCGCATAACGTTCTGATTCCTTATCTACCAATTCAAGATTAATTCTCGCCAATCCCCAAGGCGTAGGCTTCGAGGCCGTCAAAATGTCTAACCTTCCTATATTGCCTTTTTTACGATCAGAAGCATAATAAGCGGTTTGACCATCCTTGCTCAAAATAAAACAAATATCATCACCAGTAGAATTGATCGGATACCCCAGATTATGCGGTTTACTCCATTCAGTTCCCAACCAAATACTTTCAAAAATATCGTGCTTCCCCATCGTAGCGTGCCCATTGGAGCTAAAATACAGCGTTTTGCCGTCGGGGCCTATGAAAGGTGAATCTTCATCATATTTGGTATTGATGTTGGCTCCCAGGTTGGTAGGATTACCCCAAGTACTATCGGCCTGTAGCTGGGTTTGATACACATCGAGCCCTCCGTATCCTCCTGGACGATCGCTGGTAAAATAAATCGTTTGACCATCAGGAGAGATAGAAAAAGAAGTTTCCTGGTATTTTTTGGTGTTTACTTTTCCCTTCAATGGCTTGGGTTTTCCCCACTTACCATTCACCGAAAGATTCGATACAAAAAGATCCCCATCCTGATATATAAATAACATTTTACCATCAGGAGAAAACCCCAAACTGGCATCGTTGCCTTTGCTATTGACTGACTGGCTCAATTGTTTGGGGGCCGACCATTTGCCCGCTGATCGATAAGTAATGTAAATGTCTTCGTAAGGATGGCGGTCATAAGGGTCTAGTTTTCCGCCTACATTGCCTTTACGGCGAGAAGTAAACAACAAGGTAGAATCGTTGACTGAAATGATGGGAGAATAATCGTTTTCGTCGGAGTTGACGGCTATTCCTAAGTTTTTGACATTCACCAACAAGGAGTCTTTCATATACTGATCGGCAAAGTTACATTCGGCAATGCGTTTCTCCAGTTTTTCCTTGAATGCCGGAATCAGTAATTCCTGATGCGCCAAATAGATGGTGTCTTGATTAGTTTTTCGAGCAATTACTTGCCCCATGAGCTTGTAATGCATCAAAGCTTGCTCTATTGAGGCAGTGTAATGGTATGCCTCAGCCATAAAAAACTCAAGGGTAGGATGATAATTACGATTAATGCGATATAATTTCTTAAAATAGGTGAGTGCTTGCGCTTCTTGTTGGTTTTCTAAGTGGGCAATCCCAATCTTATAATTGAGTTCTTCGTTGTTGGGAGCTTTTTTTAATATTTCTTTGTACAGCAACAGGGCCTGATCGTAATAGCGCGCCTGAAGCCAGGCATCGGCTTTACGAATGAGTTTTCGAAATCTCCGCGATCCTGGATCTTGAGCCTGGATTGCAGTGAGAGACGAACTCACCAATAGAATACACCCTATTATACGTATCAATTTCCTTGACATAAATACTTAAACAGCTTGTTGCTATTATACAGTGTCTCGATTCAACTTAAGTGAATTGTCTTTCTAGTCTAGTGTCTTTGTTGTAGCTAACCACAATGCACGTATGTTTAGTGTTTTAATATGAGAAAAGTAAGGAGACATTTTTAGAAAAGTGACTTGATCCACTTATAATCAACTTACCCAAGTACTCGGCTGTTTATTTTTTCACTATTTATACGTTTACCTGAATTCACTCTGTACACTATCTGGTACATTTAATCCTTATAGGAACGTGTCCGCAATAACTGTCCGATTTAGTTGTATTTAGCTGCGCAGAGCTTGAACTTCGTTCTGCGGTTCTCTTTGTTATACTTCGTTGCTTTTTTTACCCGTAGCTACGGCTACGCGCGCAAAACCTTTTTGCAAAACAAATGGGTCTAACTTTGAGCAATTTTACTAAAACTGGAAACTTATTTTGAACATGTTCCTTAATAAGCTAATTACTTGCCAATTTTTTTATTTGAGAAATCATGTCAGTTTTTTCTATGCCCTATCTATTACGCATTCCGCCTCGAGTTTCACAGTGGATGTATAGTGACAGAAGATAAAAAAAGCGTTTTTTTTAGTCTATAGTTTTTTT
>CALDJV010000040.1 GCA_937899305.1 uncultured Cytophagaceae bacterium | reverse complement strand
AACTGCTATTTCCACGAAGGGTTCTGTAATTTAAAAGGCCAAAGTCGAGCTAAGAGTATGTTTAAATTTTGTTCTCAGAGATAAAAATGATGCGTTTTTAGCCTAGATTATAATTTTTAAACATACTCTAATGACGTAGATCTTCAAGAACACCCTAAAAACTACGATGGCTTTATCTCCATCATCTTATAACCCCTATTCTTATGAAAAAAGCAAGCTTACTTATTGTTGCGTTCTCACTATTTGCTTTTGCCAGTATGGCTCAAAAAGGCAGCTATTCGTTCAAAGAGACATTTTCGGTCTCCTCAAGTCCCAATATTACGTTGCGTAATTCTGACGGAGACATCAAGGTATATCCTTCTACTAAAAATCAAGTAGAAATCTATTTCGCGGCTCGACGCAAGGGCCGAACGCTTAAAATGACCAAGGCCGATTTAGAAAATGAAGATTTCACCTTTGAAATCAGCAATTCTTCGGGCAACTTAGAAATTAGAATCAGAGAAAGAAGACGAGACTACCGAAATTACAATAACCAGATCAACATTAGCATGGAAGTATATGCTCCGGTAAAGTCTTCTTGTAATTTGTACTCTTCGGATGGAGATATTGTATTAGAGGGTCTTCAAGCCGACCAAACTATTCGCACCAGCGATGGAGACATTGAACTTGTTGATATTCAAGGAGATATCAAGGGACGCACCTCTGATGGCAACATTAAATTTAGCAATGTATCGGGTTCGTTAGATGTGTCTACTTCAGATGGTAATGTAAGAGGAAATCTATTATCGCTTACCAATAGCCTAAGAGTAAAGACCAGTGATGGCAATATTCGGGTGAGTATTCCCAAAAGCCTGGGGTTAGACCTGGATATTCGAGGAGAGTCTTTACGCATTCCTCTCAAAAACTTCAACGGTCGCTCTACCGATAAAAAAATCGATGGTAAAATGAACGGAGGGGGCAAATTGGTCCATCTGCGTACTTCGGATGGCCGCATCACGCTGGATATGTAACCTCTTGCTACAAAACAATAGACCACGGGATGTATTTCACCTACCGTGGTCTTCAATTGTCTTTTTTATCGTTACAAGCATTGGGTCGCTTGCCTCATCACTCAGGAACACTATCAAGGAGTGGCCTCCGCAAATACTTTCACTTTTACAGGAATACCCGAAAACACCGCATTTCCGCTCATTTCTTCATAAATCTCATGATCAATTAACTCATTTACATTGACCCCTGCGTACTTTGAGGCTACGTCCAAATGAATGTTTTTGTCGTGATGCCCCCAACCATGCGGTATGCAGAGCACTCCTGGCATGACCTCATCAGTAATTTCGGCCTTGATTTTAATCTGCCCTACCGCAGTGCTTACTGTTATCCAATCTCCATTGGCAACACCTCGTTTTTGAGCCTCTTCGGGATGCAACATGGCAGTACAACGTTTGTCACCATCTTTCATCAGGCGAGGGTAGTTGTGCATCCAAGAATTGTTGCTTCTCAAATGACGACGCCCAATTAATAGCAACTCTTCTTTGTGTTCTTTTTTTTCCTGCAACAACTCGTGTACTTTGGGCAGCTCTTTGGTAATCTCTGAGGGAGTCAAGTTGATTCTTTTGTTTTTGGTAAACAATCGCTTGGGCAAGCAACTTTGCATCGCCCCAAAGTCGACTCCATGTACTTGCTTTTTGAGTCGTTTTAAACTAATGCCTCCTTTTTTGAACATTCGGCCTCCCCATATGCCATAGGGACCAATTTTTAACCCCAAATCAATTCTTCTTTCAGCAGTAAGCCAACCCAGTAAAGCGTGCTTTGCTTTGAACTTCAATACATTGCCCTGCTCTATTCTTTTTTGTAGTTCTATCAAAATTTCCCAATCATATTTGCGGTCTTGGTCAATGGGAACCACGGCTGGTGAAAAGTTAGCAATGTTTCGGGGAGATACTATGCTCAAAGCGAAGTCGTAGTGAATCACCTCTAGAGCGGCGGCAGGTGGCAAAATAACGTTGGCGTGGCGAGTGGTTTCATTGATATAAATATCGATGGCCACATAAAAATCGAGTTGTTCAAAGCCTTTTTTAAGGGCATTGGAATTGGGAGCTGATAACAACGGATTGCCTGCCACTGTAATCATAGCTTTGATTTGGTCTTGACCTGGAGTAAGCATTTCATCGGCCATTGTTACAGTAGGCAGCGCTCCTGCAGTTTCGGGCAGCTGCTTTACCCTACTTCTCCAGCGTAGTTGTTTGGCTTCCTTTTTCAATGCTTTGAGCAAATCAATGGCCGGCAATGTAAACATCACTCCTCCGGCTACATCCATATTGCCGGT
>CALDJV010000039.1 GCA_937899305.1 uncultured Cytophagaceae bacterium | reverse complement strand
TAAGTAAGTCGCAGGTACATTGGTTTGGGAGTTTTTGACCAAATCTTGAATGCATACCAAGGGCTAAAATTGATGGGGGTATTTTCGGGGGTAATCAAAGCCGTGATGAGGGTATCATTATTGGCCACAATGCCATTCAAACGAGCTCCGTCAAAGTTGTTGGTACAGTAGACCCCGTTACTCAATTCAAATACGCCTTTGTATTGTTTTTGGATGGGTTTGGTGGCGGTACTTACTTTTTGAATTGGTCCTTGGCCTTTCCAAGGTTTTTTGGTTTGGGCGTGGCTTGCCGTATGCAGCCATAAAAGACCCAAGCAAAGTGGTAATAATGCTTTCATATTGACGTATTTTAGGGAATGGAAACGTTTTAGTGTGGGGTAAAATATGGATTTTTTGACAAACAAGGCATTCTATAAGAAAAAATACTTGTTGTTTTTATTTTCTGTAAAGGATAGCAGTGTGTGAAGAAATAATCAAGAATACTGCTGATATATAATGAAAGGGCATTAAAAATTAAAATCCCCCAACTATATAAACAATTAGGGGATTATAAAATATTGAAGTGATGAATAATTAATGCATCACCTTCATTGTATGAGATACTTTATCAATCATTTTTTGCAAAATGATTTCGTTTTTACCAATTGTTTTCGCAAATGCATAGCATAACTCATATTCCCGGTCGTGAATCTCGTTGTCGATCATCATCATTTGGATAATGTATTCCAGGTGTTCAGTTTGTTCCTCGGGATCGGTGGGTATTATAAAATCAAGGTGGTTGATTTTCTGCATAATGTCACGGGCTTGGGGGCGGCTCACGCCCATTCTTTGCCCTACTTCCAGCAACATTTCTTTCTCTTCGCGGACCAAATAACCATCTGCAATGGCAATTTTATAAATGTTGCGGAAACACGCCAGTGCTTTTTCTTTATTCGTCATGACATCTCTCCTTTTGTTGGGTTTAGGTAATAATTATGATTAAGATAATAAACAGAATAACTCCGATAAATAGTGGTGAATATCGGTCAACAGGACGATTATTCTGAGTAGGTAATTTGTGATTTTTCAAGAATTACGGTTAAAATATAGTGATTAGGTGGGTTATTTACAATTATATTTGGCTGTTTTAGGGATTTGCCAAATGAAAAACTTGGTTTTGTGCAAGTTTTTCTCGAAAATGTATAGATTACTGATTAACAAAACTAAATAAAAGCTTAAATCTTACAATAATTATATGTAAGCTTTATTTAGGGAATTTTACAACCTAGCAAAGTAGAAAAAGTATAAAATAAAATTGCTAGGCTGTAAGCAATATCAAGCAGACAATTAGAGCATGATCACTCCTTCTATTTTGGCCACTTCTTTGTACTTTTGGATGATTTCGTCGCTGGAGAGCATGACTACTTTGACCGTCACACTAGTGAATTTCCCTTTACTAGATTGACGACTGGTAATGTTGGCGTCTTTGTCAAACAAAGCAATTACTTTTCCTACTTTATCGCCCAGCGAAGGCACTATAAATTTAAACATGTACACTGTTGGATAAGAATGCACATCTTCCAGTTTGGTCTTTAGCGAATTATAAAACTCTTCATTACTCATTACTGTTCTTTTCCTTTCTTCATAAAGTCAATCCGACCTTTAAGTAAATTTAAACAAGCACTTATATAAAAGTGTTTTTAATCAAAAATAGTGATTAATCAGATGAATTACCAATGTTTTGACGGCTGGCATTTGAAATGAGCCTGATCCTCACTAAATTATGGGATATAATAACCTGATTGAATCATCTGCTAATTTTATGAAAACCACCGTTATCCAATTATTGGGTATGTTGTGCCCCATGTTACTATTAGGCTTTCAGGAGGTCGTGAGTCAAAACGAAACTGGAACCCCTTCTCAGGAAAAAACACCTTTGGAACTACTCAACGAGGGTAACGCCCGATACCAAAGGGGAGATATCTTGGGATCGATCAAAAGATACAATGCAGTAATTGACAAACAACCATTTTCAGCCATTGCTTTTCAAAAGAGAGGGCGTAGCAAAAGACGTATGCAAAATTACCAGGGAGCGCTCAAAGATTATGAAAAGGCCATTCAACTTAAACCCAATTTTGTAAATGCATATTTGGGGAAGGCCCAGACCTATTTGGCATTACAGAACTACAATAATGCGATTAAAACCTATGAACGGGTGATAGATATGAATCCTAATAAAGCTTACCTACCTAAAATATACTACAACCGAGGATTGGCTCATTTGGAACAAAAAAATTACAAAGAAGCCTTGTCTGACTTTACCAAATCTATTGAGTTGAATCCTAAAATGGACAAGGCATACCTCAACCGAGGCAATATTTACTATCACTTCAACAAGAGCAAAAAAGCTTGTGCCGACTGGATTCAGGCCAAGGAATTGGGGAACGAAAAAGCCAAAGTAAACCTGGAAAGAGGGTGTAAGTGATTTTTCCATGGTTGCATTGTTTTATGACTATATTGTTAACGCTTCGCTTATGGCTATATGGTCGAATGGTTGCGCGAAGCGAGAATCGAACTCTTACTTTTGCAAATATGATAATTATTGAGCCGAGCCTTACCCAGCAAAGCTAATTGTACCGCTTTGCGCTACTATGGACTTCTAACTACCAAATTGACAAATCACTGACTATGAATGAATTACAAAATGCTTAACGCAGGGTTTAAAATTGGT
>CALDJV010000038.1 GCA_937899305.1 uncultured Cytophagaceae bacterium | reverse complement strand
GGTTCTCATACTGAGTATGACCCCGCACTGGTACTAGAACAACTCAAGGCGCTAGGGTGTTTTCATGTTGAGATTCGTTACTATGACCTCGTCGATCTGGATGAACTGACCTATCTGAAAACTTTAGCAGATACTTTGGTTAAAAGTGTAGAAATCCTGATGCCTTATCAGGCAAAGTATACCCCAGCTTATATAGCAGCCCAAAAGTTACGAGATAAATATCCTTGGTTATTGCAAATTACTTTTTTCGACGCACCCCAAACCCAGCAAGTCAAGCAAGCCCACCTATTGCTACGCTACACCGCACAACACATTACTTCGGCCCAGCACTGTGGCAAAATTGGTTATTGGGCCTTTGCCAACGAATTGCCCATGATTACCCTCAGCCAAAATCACAATAGCTGTTTGTATAAAACGATGGGGGTGGATGAACATGGGTTTATAAAAAACTGCCCCTCGATGCAAGAAAACTTTGGTCACATCAATGATACCACTTTGCAAGCGGCCGTTATAAAAACTGGATTTAAAAAATATTGGAATATCCACAAGTCGCAGGTGGATACTTGCAAGGTATGTGAATTTAGAGATATTTGCTCTGATTGCCGGGCGTACACTGAGGGCAATGACCTCTACGGCAAGCCACTCAAATGCAACTATGACCCTTACTCGGGCGAATGGATTACCAAAGACTACCCCGAGGAGGTACTAAAAAATTAAAGAAAACGATTTGTTTGTCTTGCTAATGTAGGTAGGGTACCTGCTTGCCTTGATACACGATGCTCATTAGGCAAGAATCGTCATTCAAAAATAGACTATCATTGGGCTTTCGGAATGCGTACAAACCAACCAAATCCAGGCCGATTTTCCGGAGTGATGGCCCGTATTTGCTCCTTTATTGCCTTTTTGAAGCCCGATATCACACGATTTTAAGGACTAATCTGTCAATTCGTCTTACCTTTTCAAAAAAGTATTATCTTTGTGAGTTAGAAAAATTCTGAATCGAGTGCTTGTTAAAAACAGGCGTAAGATTCAAAAAGACAGAAAAAAGACGGATAGGAAAGGAGGAGTGAGTTCTGAGTAAATCAACCCCAAACCCACTGTTTGTATTCAAAAAAATCAATATATAAACGACTGTTTATATAACCCTAAAGCGCATAAACAAGCACTATGTTAGATTTTGTAGGAAAAACGGTCACCAAAATTTTTGGTAAAAAATCGGATCGAGACTTAAAAAAATTGCTTCCCTATGTGGATTCTATCAACAATGCCTGGCAACCATTGACGGGGCTGTCGGATGATGGACTAAGAGATAAGACTGAGGAAGTAAAAGAAACCATTGACGCAAGACTCAAGGAAATAGATGATAAATTGGCGGAGCTTCGCCAAAAAGCCGAGGAAGATACCACCCTCAATGTAAACGATAAAAACGAGCTCTTCAAAGAGATAGATGAGCTAGAAACAGAGCGTAACGAATCGTTAGAGAAAGTACTGGAAGAAGTATTGCCCGTGGCTTTTGGGATTGTGAAGGAGACGGCTCGTCGCTTGAAAGAAAACGAAAAGTTAGTGGTTTCGGCCACTTTCAAAGACAAGCAGTTTGCCGCCACTCGTCCTCATGTAGAGATTGAAGGAGGACAAGCCATTTGGCATAACCGATGGATGGCGGCAGGCAGTGAGATTATCTGGGATATGGTACACTACGATGTACAGCTCGTAGGAGGGGTAGTATTGCACCAAGGAAAAATTGCAGAAATGGCAACTGGGGAAGGAAAAACATTGGTGGCTACCTTGCCCGCATTCCTCAATGCATTGGCGCGTCGTGGTGTACACATAGTGACGGTAAATGATTACCTGGCCAAGCGTGATTCAGAGTGGATGGCTCCTTTGTTTGAGTTTCACGGAATGACGGTAGATTGTATAGACAAATACGAGCCGCATTCGCCCCAAAGACAAGAGGCTTACAATGCAGATGTGACATATGGTACCAACAATGAGTTTGGTTTTGACTATCTGCGTGACAATATGGCGCACAATCCGGCAGAAATCGTACAGCGTCGTCATCATTATGCAATGATTGACGAGATAGATTCGATTCTGATTGATGACGCCCGTACTCCTTTGATTATTTCGGGACCTATTGAGAAAGGCGACCAACACGAGTATACCGAACTCAAGCCCAAAATCCACCGCCTGGTAGATGTACAGAAAAAGGTAGTACAAGGCTTTATTAACGAGGCCAAAAAGAAGCTAAAAACTGGCGAGAGCAGTGATACTAAAGAAGCTGGAGTGGCTATGTTTCGGGCTTATCGTGGTTTGCCCAAAAGCAGCCCTTTGATCAAGCTGATGAGCGAAACTGGAAATCAGGGGATTATGCGCAAAGCAGAGAATTATTATCTCCAAGATAACTCCAAGAACATGCCCGAGGCCGATGCGCCTTTGTATTTTACCATCGATGAAAAAAACAATCAGGTAGAACTGACCGATCGTGGGGTAGAGTTCATTACTGGAAACAGTGAAGACAAGAACTTCTTTATTTTGCCCGATATTGCCGTGGAAATTGGCCGTATCAAGGACGATGAAGACCTCTCGAGCGAAGAAAAGGTAAAACAAGAAAAGGAGTTGATTGCGGAGTTTAGTGTCAAAACTGAGCGTATCCACAGTATACAACAGCTCCTCAAAGCATATACATTATTTGAAAAAGATACCGACTACATCATTGTAGACAACCAGGTAAAAATCGTAGATGAGCAAACTGGTAGGGTGATGGAAGGTCGTCGTTATTCGGACGGATTACACCAAGCCCTGGAAGCTAAAGAAAACGTAAAGATTGAGGACGCCACTCAAACTTATGCTACGGTTACCCTGCAAAACTATTTCCGAATGTACCATAAATTGTCTGGGATGACAGGTACTGCTGAAACTGAAGCGGGTGAATTTTGGGATATTTATAAGTTGGATGTGGTAGTGATTCCTACCAACAAGCCCATTGCTCGTGATGACCGTAATGATTTGGTTTTCAAAACGGCTCGGGAAAAGTTCAAAGCGGTGATTGAAGAAGTGGTAAAACTCACTGAGGCGGGACGTCCAGTATTGGTCGGTACTACTTCGGTAGAAGTTTCGGAGTTGCTAAGCCGAATGCTTACTTTACGCAAACTCAACCACCAGGTACTCAACGCAAAACTCCATCAAAAAGAAGCTGATGTAGTAGCAGAAGCCGGAAAGCCTGGAACAGTAACCATTGCTACAAACATGGCAGGGCGGGGAACCGATATCAAATTGACCCCAGAATCCAAGGGCGCAGGTGGTTTGGCGATCATTGGTACCGAGCGTCACGAGTCACGTCGAGTAGACCGTCAGCTACGAGGTCGTTCGGGACGTCAGGGAGATCCGGGTAGTTCGCAGTTCTTCGTAAGTTTAGAAGACAATCTGATGCGTTTGTTTGGGTCGGATCGAATTGCCAAATATATGGATCGCATGGGATTGAAAGAGGGTGAGGTGATCCAACACTCTATGGTAACCAAATCCATTGAGCGTGCCCAGAAAAAGGTAGAAGAAAACAATTTTGCGCAACGTAAACGATTGCTCGAGTACGATGATGTAATGAATGAGCAACGAAAAATCATTTACAAGCGTCGTCGCAATGCGTTGTATGGAGATCGTTTGGAGGTAGATACGCTGAACACAATTTATAACCTGGCCGAAATAGTGGTAAATCAATACCATGGAGTACCCGAAAATTATGACGGGTTTAAGTTAGAGGTGATTGGCAAACTAAGCTATGATACTCAGATTTCTCAAGAGGAATTTGATTCGCCAGATGCAGTGGCCCTGATCAATAAATTGTTTGACGAGGCTTATGCTGCTTACCAGAGTAAAAATACTCAAATTGTAGAGCTGATAAAGCCTGCTCTAGATGAGCGTTACGAGCACTACAAAGCCAATGCCCATGAGCTAGAAGATGCCATTCCTTTTACCATGGATGGTAACCAAACTGCGATGAACATTCGTTTCAACCTCAAGAAAGCGTATGATACCCAGGGGCGACAAATCATCAAAGAAGTAGAAAAACTCAATACGTTATTGTCGATTGATCAACAGTGGAAAGAACACTTGCGGGATATGGATGATATGAAGCAATCGGTGCAAAATGCCGTTTATGAGCAAAAAGACCCGATTGTGGTGTACAAGTTTGAGGCGTATGAGTTATTTGCCCAACTCAATGGTAAAATCAATAACGAAGTAGGAACCGCCCTGATGGCAGCGAATCTGGCCGTGTTTGAAGATGAAGAAGAGGATGTACAAATTCAGCAAGGCCGTAAGGACCGACGTAAAAAGCGTCGTTTGAATGAAAGCAAGGCGGAGGCTGGTTCTGCTTTTGGCGATGGCTCAAGCATAGACATGGGCGGCGAAGAAGTGGTAGAGAGACAAGCGCCAGTGAAGGTAGAAAAAATGCCTTCGCGTAATGCCAGAGTAACCGTACAATACACTGATGGCACAGTGAAAAAGGACGTGAAGTTTAAAACTGTGGAAGCAGATGTGAGAAGCAACAAATGTGTATTGATTGAAGAATAAAAAGAGGCAAATAAAGTAAATGCGCTGGATCGGATAAATCATTTTTGGTTCAGGGTGTTTACTTTTTTTAATGAAACCGAACTAATGAAACAATAGTCCGTAGTAAATCTAGCATCTTCAAGCAGCAATTTTAGCATATTCA
>CALDJV010000037.1 GCA_937899305.1 uncultured Cytophagaceae bacterium | reverse complement strand
ACTGTGCCAAAGTTCTGAAATGGGAAAGTAATTATTTTCTTATCCCTTAGTGTAAAGTCTACTGCTTTTTGCCACACTTTTAACTTCTCGAATTTGAATGCCATATGATGTCTGGTTTAGGATTTATAATCACTATTTACATAGATAAGTGGTTGAAATAAGTATTTTGAATAGAAAACTTCAGTTTAAATATTACTGAAGGCTACCAACTCCTAACTACGAACTCCCAACTGAAAGTAAGAGCACCCCCGCCTCAATGTTTTGTCCATCTTGCACAAATATTTCGTTGACGGTACCATCTTCGTCGGCTACAATAGTGTTTTCCATCTTCATAGAAGACAGCACGACCAGCCCTTCACCAGATTTGACTGCTTGTCCCTCGCTCACCAATACTTTGATGATTTGAGAAGGCATCGGCGCTTCGTATCCTCCTTTGACTTTTTCGGCTTCCTTTTCGGGCAAACGATCATTGAGTTGAAGCGTAAACCCTCCTAGTTTTTCATTGCGTAAGAAATACTTTGATTGGTTTTTAGCCAGGTAAAATACATAGCGAATGCCTTCCAACTCGAAAGCAACCTGATTGGCTTGTGCTTCAATGAGCGTTACCTGAGTGACAGCCATCTCTTTCGATTGCTCGGTTTCTTCGTCAGAAGGGGATTCGACTACGGGCAATACAAATTCAAATTTTTGTTGACCCAAATGACGGTATTGGATCATAAGTTCTTTTTGCTGCTCTTCCTTTTGGCTTTCTTTTGAGGTCTCTATCTGATAACTCACTTTTTGATGTTCGTAAAAATTACTTCTCCAACCAGATGGCACATGTTTAAGCACCGAACGTTTACGCTCACGTTGTTGCCAATGGAACAAGGTAGCTGCGATGCCAGCTGGGTAATTTGCTTGGGGATCATTTTTTTGCAAAAGTGCATAATCAAAATGATTGGCGAGGTAGTGAGTATCATACTGCCCTTGGTTGATGGCGGGTGTGGCAAACAATTGGGCCAAAAAATCTTGATTGGTAGTAATGCCGAGGCAAAGTAGATTGCGTAGGGTATAGTGCATTTTGCGGTGGGCCACCATACGGTCTTGATCCCAGACAATGATTTTGGCGATCATGGGATCATAAAACATGGATATTTTCGCTCCCGACTGAACCGCAGTTTCCACCCGGAGGCCGGCTACTTCGGGTACCTGCCATTGCTGAATGGTACCAGTAACGGGTAAAAAGTCATTGCGGGCATCTTCGGCATACAAACGACACTCAACTGCGTAGCCATTGCTTTGAATATCTTCTTGTTTGATTTTCAGAGGGTTACCCTCGGCTACTTGAATCTGTAGTTGAACCAAGTCCAAACCCGTAATCTCTTCAGTTACGGGATGCTCTACCTGTAAGCGGGTATTTACCTCCAAAAAGTAAAATTGTTGACTGTGTTCGTCAAATATAAACTCCACCGTGCCTGCATTGTCGTATTTGAGGGCTTGGGCAGCTTTTACTGCAGCATTGCCCATTTCATCTCGTAGTTCGGAGGTAAGGGCGGGAGAGGGGCTTTCTTCGATTACTTTTTGGTAACGTCGTTGGATGGTACATTCCCGCTCCAAGATGTGAAGCGTGTTGCCGTGTTGATCTCCCAAAATCTGAAATTCAATGTGACGTCCTGAGGCAATGTATTTTTCAATGATTAATTCGTCGTCTCCGAAGGCATTTTGAGCCTCCCGTTTGGCGGCATCAATGGCTTGAGTGATTTCTTCAGCTTGGTTTACAATACGCATGCCCTTGCCGCCACCGCCAGCCGTAGCTTTCAACAACACCGGAAAGCCAATTTCCTGAGCAGCTTTGGTCAGGGTATCCACGCTTTGGTCTTCGCCTTGGTAGCCAGGAATGACCGGAACATCGTGGGCTTGCATGATGGCTTTGGCATTTGACTTGGAGCCCATTTCTTCAATGGCTTTGGGATGAGGGCCAATAAAAGTAATGCCTGCTTCTTGACATTTGCGGGCGAAGGTGGCATTTTCGGACAAAAAACCATATCCGGGATGAAGCGCATCTACTTGGTGTTGCTGGCAGATTTCCAGTATTTTTTCTTGATGAAGATAAGAGGCCTGTGGGTCACTTGGGCCAATGTATACTGCAGTGTCAGCTTCTTGCACAAACAAGGCATCACGATCGGCTTCCGAAAAAATGGCAATGCTTCGGATTCCCATCTTTTTACAAGAGCGGATAATTCGGGAAGCAATTTCTCCACGGTTGGCGATCAATATTGAATGAATCATTGTCTTTGGTTTATTGAGTAGTCCACGGTCGACCGTCCGTAGCCTACAGTTTTCATTATTTTGATTGTTGATGAATTAACTTTTTGAGTCTAGCTCTTCCATTTCCCTTTTGATGACTTGCATTTTGAGCGCCTTGGGAACAATTCGGTCAAGTACCCGGCTCAGACGATACCGTAAGCCGGTGTGTACCAGTTTTTTTCCTTTTTTGAAGCCTCGATAAGCATCTCGGGCTACTTCTTGCGGAGTGGTTGTCGTAATGCTGTCAAAAGTCCGTACTTTTTGCATTCCGGCTGAAGCCTGAAAACGAGTATCTTTGATTGCAGCAGGGCAAACTGTGGTGATCTGTACTTTAGATTTCCGGTATTTAAGCTCATAATAAAGTGATTCACTCATTACCCTCACGAAAGCTTTGCTACCCGCGTATACTGCCATCAAGGGAACAGCCTCATAAGAAACCGCGGAACTGATGTTGAGCACCTTGCCCGAGTTTCTTTCAATCATATCTTTTACAAACAGTTTGGTAAGCAACATCAGTGCTACTACATTGACTCCTATCATGGCCTGTTCTTTTTCAAGATTGATGACCTCAAACTGACCATAAGTAGCAAATCCTGCATTGTTTACCAGTACATCAACCTGGAAACCAAACGATTGGGACCAATCATACACCTCTTGAACTGCACTGGAAACCGATAAATCTTTGGCCAAGGTATGGATTTGTACTTGGGCTACTTCTTGAGTGAGTTTGGCTTTGGCTTCTGCCAATTCCTCGGCTGGTTTGGCCACCCACAGCAAGCGGTAACCATCTTGAGCAAATAATCGAGATATTTCGTAACCAATCCCACTTGACCCTCCGGTAATCAGTACAGTTTGCATTGTTTCTTAGGTTAAATTTTTCTATTACTACATTGTTCCGCCTTCGGCTCATTGTTAAATGGCTAAATTGTTCCGCTTCGCTCATTGCTATATGGTTAAATGGTTGCGCAAAGCGACTATTATTTTCGCAAATATGATAATTACTTTATTGTTCTACTTTGCGCTACTGTGGACTATGGACCATCGACTGTGGACTGAAAACCAATTATTCCGCCTTGCCCTACTGTGGACTATGGACCGTCGCCTGTGGACTAAAAAAACTACCAACTCCGAACTCCCAACTAAAAAACTACATCCTAAACACCCCAAAACTATCGCTTCCTTGAATGGGCTGACTGTATAAAACCGCCAAGGCAAAACCCAAGTAATTCCTGGTTTCACGGGGATCAATCACACCGTCGTCCCACAGTTCAGAAGAAGAGTGCCAAGCCGAAGATTTGGATTCTGCTTCGGCAATCAGCATCATTTTGGCTGCGGCTATTTTCTTTTCGTCGGGTGCTTGGCCCAGTGATTTGGCCGAAGCTCTTTGGATGATTTCCATGACTCCCGCCATTTGTTCCGAGCCCATCACCCCAATCTTGTGGTTGGGATAAGTAAACAAAAACCTGGGATTATAAGAATAACCATTCATGCCGTAGTTTCCAGCTCCATACGAAGACCCAATCATCAAGGTAATGGCCGGTACTTTACTATTGGAAACCGCATTGATGAGTTTGGCGCCGTTTTTTATAATTCCGCCTTCTTCGTATTTTTTGCCTACCATGTATCCGGTAGTATTTTGCATAAAAATGAGCGGAATATTGTTTTTATTACTCAATTGAATAAACTGAGTCGCCTTGTTGGCATCTTCTGAAAAAATAACCCCGTTGTTGGCAATAATACCAATGGAGTAGCCGTGAATTTTGGCCCAGCCGGTGACCATGGTTTTGCCGTATTCGGGTTTAAACTCACTAAAACGGGATCCGTCTACCACCCTTAAGATGAGTTCACGCGCATCAAAGGGAATTTTGACATCATGCGAGACAATGCCAAGAATTTCTTCTGGATCGTGTAGAGGTTCCTCGATGACATCTTCCGGAGTATGATGAGGAGGTGTGGTAGAGATGGTTTCCATAATCTCCCGGGCGATCCGGATGCCATCGTATTCGTCTTCGGCCAGGTAATCAGAAACGCCCGATACTCGACTGTGCATTTCGGCCCCGCCCAGGCTCTCGTCGTCTACTTCTTCGTTGGTGGCCATTTTTACCAAGGGTGGCCCCGCCAAGAATACTTTAGCTTTTTGTTTTTGGAAAATGGAGTAATCGGACATGCCAGGAATGTAAGCCCCACCCGCAGTAGCATTGCCAAATACCACCGAAATAGTAGGAATACCCAGCTCTGATCGTTGAGTAATTTCTTTGAAACCAGCCCCTCCATAATTGAATATTTTGGCCTGATCGGGTAAGTTGGCTCCCCCGCTTTCTACCAGGTTGATGGTAGGTAACTTGTTTTCTCGGGTAATTTCGTTGATGCGCCCAGCCTTGAAAGCAGTGTGGTAATCTACTGAGCCACCCTTTCGGGTACCCACGTTGGAGTTGATTATACACAGTTTACCTGCTACGATGCCAATACCACTTACATTGGTTCCCCCCGTACCAAAGCCTCCCTTGCGGTTCATCCCAGCCAAGGGCAACAACTCCAAAAAAGGACTGTCTTGATCTAGCACCAATTCGATGCGTTCACGGGCCAATAATTTCCCTCGTTTGCGGGCCCGGTCGATGTGCTTGTCCTTTCCTTGAAAACGGCTCTCCTCGAGGTGCAAGTGTAGTTTGTCGACCAGCTTCAGCATCTTGGCATAGTTGTCTTGATACTGTTGGCTGCTCTTATTGACTTTACTTTGAATGATTTTCATAGTTTTTAGTTGCTTAGTCTATCACATTCAATCTGTGGGCAATGGTTTCAGGCTACTTTGATACAAACCTGAGGGAAACGGCATTGAAGCATTCTAAAATGAAATGAATGAATCTAAATCTACTGTAAACGCTTCTCCCAGATTTTCATAATATTTTTTACCAAAAAACTTGATAAAAGCACTGATGCCCTTTTCAGTAAAATGAGGGAGTAAAATGCTCCATAAAATCCTCTCCACATCCTTTTCGGTTTTTTCTCCCCGGATGATTTGTTGATTGAGCCAATAAAAAGGCACCATCCAAGTAATGAAAGCAATGTTGTTGTACATCCCTGGGATAGGTTCTGGCTTTACGTTACCCAGCTTGATCGCAAAAGCCAATGCAGCTCTGTTATCCTCAATGTTCTTTTGAGTTTGCTCTCTAAACTTTTCCTTTACCAAGGGATGCCGCAATACGTGCTGATCCAAAAAAATAAAGGAATATTGTTTCTGAATCTGGTAATACAACTTGGCCGTATTGTGCAAATTTTCAAAAGAAGGCAAGGTGCGTCTTTTGCTTGCTTCCTTTTCCATCTTATCCCACATTTCGGTCACGATGGTGTCTAATAAATCGTCTTTGGTTTTGAAGTAATAAGTAAGGTTGCCCCGACTCATCCCCAACTTGTTGGCCAACTCCTGAATAGTAATGGCCCCGTAGCCCTCCTGATTGAAATAGTTGGTGGCAAAATCAATGATTTTATCTCGGGTATTTTTTCTGGTTTCACTCATACTTGCCTAAACTTTTGACTTATTATAAAATATTTTAGTCGATATCGACTAAAATATTTTCACAATGATACTAAACTCTTTGAATGATGCAAAACTTTATAGAAAATATTATTTTAAGTAAAGCAGGTTTGAGAAAATAATTAAAAAGAAGGAGGAGAGTCAAGAAGGGTTTTATTGGGAAATGGGAATAAAAAAAGCCTTGCTTTTGAATAGACAAGCAAGGCTCCAACGAAGATAGTTAAACTAAGTTAAGAACACTTATTTGAGGTATTTACAAATCAATCTCGTTAGCAAATCATTCAGGTATTCTACCTTATAATCACCCACTGTAGGCTTAAGATGTTTGTTGCCAATGCCACTGTCATCGGTAATAAACACGTAAGTGCTATTGGTAACAATGGCCATAAATCGCATCAAAAACTCAGTGTTTTTGTCTATGCCACTGGCCGTAATGGGAATGATTTTAATGCCTTTGCGGGCGGCAGTTTGGGTAAGGCGGTGCACTTTTTTCATGTACTTCTTTTTGTGATGAGGTGGTGCATCTAACAGTAAAAATAAGAGTCGGTTTTTGGCGCTTTTTGACCATTGTAAGGTATGAATGGCTTTGTCTAATGCCTCGTCTACCGCTTCTGGATAATCGCCCCCTCCACCTGCTGATTGTTGTTGGATAAAATGAATGGTATTGGTTGCCTCATCATCAAACGAAGACACTCGAGACACGTATTCATCTCCTTTGTCTCGATAAAATACAGCTGAGGTACGAATGGTGATTTCAGGATGTGTGGCGGCAGCTTTATCAATCACATCATTGAGCTCGGTTTTGAGGTATCGCAATTCGTCCGACATCGATCCTGTGGCATCTACCACAAACGCAATGTCTAAATGGTGAGTAGCCTTGGGTGCAATACCATTGAGGGTAATGATTTGAACTTTTTTTCGGAAAGTTTTTATCGGAGAATGAGCTTGTTGATTGATCCAAAGCATATACTTTGAGGCAGCGCGTACGCGACGTCGCTTATTGGGTTGGATCCAGAGCTCAGCCCGGCCAAAGTTATCGGTTCTGGTTTCCCATACCACCACATCATCCAGCCTAATAGCCACTAGTATGTCTACCAAAGGGCGTTTGTCAGGATTTTGTAATTGAATGGCAACTCTTCTTTTGGGATAATATTTCCAATAACGGCACATTTTGGAAACGCTGCCTCGTCTGGTGAGTTTTTTCCAATATTTCCAATGATCAAGGTCGTTCCATTCTCCTGCGGTAATGAGGCCACCTTGTTTAGGAGCATCATCGGCTGGTTTGGTTTTGGGAGATTTTTCTCCTGCTGTGGTAGAAGATGCCGATCCTCGAGCCGATCTTCTTCTTTTTCCTCTCCTGCTGGATACCGAATAGCCTGTAACTACTACTTCATCCAAGGAAGGTGCGTCTATGAGGGTAATCATGAGCTGATTTTTTGTGCCCACTTTTACTTCTTGGGTTTGCAACCCTATTGCCGAAAATATCAAAACGGCATCTTCATTTACATTGACCAATTTAAAGCGTCCGTTGGCATCAGTTACGGTTCCAATACTGCTACCTTTGATTATTACAGTAACTCCTGGTACCACTAAACCATTTTGATCACTTACGACTCCTGTAATGGTGCGTCCTTGGCCAAATGCTTGAGACGAAAGCAGCCAGCAAACCAAAATCATCAGATAGAGGGGGTAATTTTTTTTCATATTCATCCAGAGTTTAGATCATTATTGCTGATAAATGAAATGGAAACTTTCTGAGGTTGATTGCGGCCGTTTTTATCAAAAAACAAGAAATGTTTTTCCTTTATCGTTTATTAAATAATCAGTTGAGTTTATATACTACC